>JANWHV010000001.1 GCA_025450255.1 Chloroflexota bacterium
CACGCCATGAAGAATCCACGCACGATCGTCGTCGCGGCCCTGGCAACGTTGCTTCCGCTCGCTGGAGTATTCCCAGTGGCGCATCAAAACCACGCGCACGCTGCCGCGGCCGGCGCTCCGGTCAAGGGCGGCACCGCGATTGACGGCCTCTTTGAGGAACCGACCTCGCTCTTGCCCAATACCGGCTTCGATGCCTTCAATATCGGCGTGCAGGAAACCATTTTTTCGCCCCTGTTCTACACCGACGGCAGAGGGCAGTTGCACGCGGGCCTTGCCGCCTCCATCCCCACCGTCGCGAACGGCGGCATTTCCAAGGATGGCCTGACCTATACCTTCACGCTTCGGCCCGGACTCAAATGGTCGGATGGTCGGCCCCTTGATGCTCGCGACGTCGACTATTCATGGAAACTGTGGACCGATAAGAACCTGATCGTCAACAGCACGACCGGCTTCGACCGCATCAAGAGCGCCGATGTCTCACCGGACAATCTGAGCATTACCTTCCACCTCAAGTCGGTATTCGCCCCGTTCCTCTCCGTCTGGGTCGACCAGGTGATGCCTGTCCCGGCGCACGTGTTGCAGGGACTTACGGCGAAGCAGATAAACACCAGCAAGTTCATATTCCAGCCGACCGTGAGCAGCGGGCCGTTCATCATCACGGCGCGGAAGTCCGGCGAGAGCATCACGGAACAGCGAAATGCCAATTTCTACATGCCGGGCAGACCCTATCTGGATCGGCTGATTTTCAAGATCATCCCGGATCAGACCGGTATCGTAAACGCCTTGAAGGCGCGCGAGATTGATTCCGCCTGGTTCCTCGACGTGTCGCAAATCGAGGCGCTGCGGAGCATCAGCGGGTACACCTTCCTCGCCGCTCCGGCTCCGAACTACGAGCAAGCGGTGCTGAATTTCCGCAATCCGATCCTGCAGGACACGCGCGTGCGACAGGCCCTGGAGTACGGGCTCGATCGCCCGACCATGGTGAAGGACGTGTGGCACGGCGCCGCGCAGCTTATCGCCTCCGACCAGGTACCGGCCGCGTTCTCCTATGATCCGTCGATCAAGCCGTACCCATTCGATCCGCTGAAGGCCGCGAAGCTGCTCGACGCCGCCGGTTGGAAGCTGGGCAGCGATAATCGCCGCTACAAGAACGGCAAGCTGTTGAGCCTGCGTTGGACCACCACGGCGCGGAACCAGTGGCGCGCGCAGGACGAGTTGATCGCGCTGCAAGATTACCAGAACCTGGGCATCCAGCTTCGTATCGTCAACTACCCCGGTTCAACCTATTTCGGCAGTATCTTCCCGAGCGGCGACTTCGACATCGCCGAGTGGGAGAACGGCCTGGTCTATGACCCTGACAATACCATCGCCCCGTACTTCTCGAGCACGGCCTTCCCGCCTCATGGCAGCAATTACGGCCACTACGCAAACCCGGCGTACGACAAGCTGATTCTGCAAGAGGAGTCGACCGTCGATCCGGCCCAACGGAAAGCGATCTTCTCCAAGATGCAACGCATCATGAATGAGGACGTGCCGGCGTTGTGGATGTATGGGCAGGATACGCCATCGGAATACAATAACAAGCTGCACAACTATACGCCCGGACCCTATAGCTACGAGCTGTGGAACACCTGGGACTGGTGGAAGGGGTAGAGGATTACCAGTCCCTGGAATCGTCCCAGTCGTCGAGGGCGGCCAGCGCCGCCCCGACGCCCTCCCCGAAGCGCGCCGGCCGGCCAAGGTCGGCCAGCGCGCGTTCCAGCATCGACAGCCCCGCCGCCAGGTACGTGGGATGCGCGCTGGTGGCCATATGGCCCAGGCGCAGCACCCGGCCCGCCAGATCGCCCTCGCTGGCCGAGATCATCACGCCGTATCTGGATCGCATAACCGCTTGAATTCGCGCGTCGGCGATGCCCTCGTCGAGGCGCGCGGTGGTGACGCTCGACGCCGCGATAGCATCACGGGCCGGCCATGGCTCCAGACCGAGTCCGCGCAAGCCCGCCCGCCATGCCCTGGCGATAGCCGCGTGCCGGGCCACCCAGCGGTCGACACCGGCGGCGAGCACCTGGCTCAGCCCGGATTCAAGGGCGTAGACGGCGCTCACGCTTGGCGCGTGTGGGAAGCGGCGGCGCTCCAGCCAGGTGGTCCGCCAATCGAGGATCGAGAGATAACTGCCGCGGAGCGGCTGAGGCTTCCGTTCCATCACTTCCCAGGCGCGTGGGCTAACGGCAACGGGCGCCAGCCCGGGCACGCCGCCAAGCGCCTTCTGCGAGCCGGCGACCGCCAGGTCGATTCCCCAATCCTCCAGCAGCAGGGGCTCGGCGCCAAGACTCGACACCACATCGACGATGGTGGTTACGTCATGCTCGCGCGCGATCCGGCATATATCGCGGACTGGGTTTACGGTGCCGGACGGGGTTTCCACATGGACGACGCTGAGAAACTTGATGCCAGGGCGCCGTGATAGCGTGGCGCGTACCGCTTCCGGCTCGATGGCATCGTTGTACGGGACAGCAATCTCAAGCACCTCGGCCCCCTGGCGCTTCAGGGATGCCTCATAGTCCTTCCCATATATCCCCGAGACCAGGTTAAGCACCGTGTCCCCAGGCGCGATGAGTGACGCGGCGGCGGCCTCCAACGCCAGCATGGCCTCACCTTGCATGACGATCACGTCGTGAGCGGTGCGGAATACCTGACGCGCCAACTCGCAGGTGTGGGCAAAGAAATCGAGAAATGCCGGATCGTAGTGGAAGAGCACCGGCCGCGCCTGGTCGCGCATCGTACGCGCCGAGAGATCGACCGGCCCGGTGGTCAGATTCAGCACGGGCCGGTCATTCATGGCGCGCCTTTCAGATTTCCGCGTTGCCGGGCAGGCGCCCGCGCATCTATCATACAGGTTCCCGACGAACCCTATTGATCTACTGTGCCTGCATGGCCGAATGTGGGATTGCTCAGGCTTTGGGAGTCGTCTACTGTCGGCACATGAGCAAAAGCGTTGATGTTGGCGGCGGACGCACCCACGTCGTCGAGCTTGACTCCCTCCGCGGGATGGCCATTCTGGGTGTCGTGCTCGTACACGCGGCCTCATATCTCGGTCTGGTTGGTATGTGGCTGCCGTTTACCGATCTTGATTTGACGGCGCTTTTCTACGACGGCGGGCTTGGCGTGCCGCTCTTCTTCCTGCTGAGTGGGTATCTGCTGACCGGAACGGAGCATCGTCGCATTCTCGCCGGATCCTATGACGTCGCCGCGTACCTGAAGCGCCGGTTTTTCAGGCTCGCGCCCGCATATTACGTATCACTGCTTGTCTTTCTGGCCTGGAGCCTGTGGTTGAAGGAATACGATCCTGGCATTAACGTCGACGTGGATCTTGTGTACTACGCCACCTTCCTACACGGGCTGATTGGCACGACCCAGGGCGTAGATCCGCCGTATTGGTCACTGGCGCCGGAGGTGATTTTCTACGTGTGCCTGCCGTTGTTGCTCTGGTATGCTCCGCGTATCCGGCAGCGCCTCGTGCTGTATGTCGTATGCCTTGTCCTGGCCATCCGGATTTATGTGATATACGGACAGGATCCGCAAGGGTCGTGGGGATGGCACTACTTTAGCCATCCTGGGGGCTATCTCCACCTGTTCCTGGCCGGCTCGATTCTCGCGTCGCTGCCCAAGGTGGACGAGGAACGGCGGGCGGCGTGGCGGAACGGCGACGTGTTGCTCCTCTGCTGTATCGCCGCGCTATTCCTGCACCCGTATCTCCGCTTTCCCGGCGGTCAGGAAGGGGCCGCGGTCGGCTCAAGACTCTCCGGATACCTGCTCGTAACCGTGGCGTTCGCCGCATGCGTTCGCGGCGCGCCGTTGGCGCGAAAATTTCTGAAGTCGCGAAGGCTGGCGTCGATTGGAACCATAAGTTATTCCGTCTTCCTGTACCACCAGCTTCCGCTATTCTTGTCGGCGCGGTACGGCCTGACCGCATGGATGCGCGAGGGCGTGAGCCGTGACATTCCGCCACTCGTGCTGTTTGCCGTGTATTACACTATCATCCTTGCGGCATCGCTCGGCATAGCGTACTGCAGCTACGCGCTGGTAGAGCGACCGTGGTTGCGCGGCTTCCCCTGGGCCAGTAGGGTCCGAAGCCCGAAGCGTGGACCCGAGCCTGAGCCCGTGATCTGACCGACCCGGCGCTGTTACCCTTCTTCACGGGTTGTACAGCGATCGGACCAGGCTTGGACTACGAGACGGCGCCGTTAATATTCGATCTCCGCTGGGAAGAGGATGGCCGCCAGTATGCGCTCGCGGCGAAGTGCTGTCCTGGCTTGACCGTCGTGCGCGGCTACGGCGCCTCGTCGCTGCTGCGGCTTCTGGCGGGCCGTCCCGTGCCCCACGCCGGCTCCGCGCTGCTGGACGGGCGCCCGTTGCGCCATAACCGCGAGGCGGCGCGGCACGGCCCCGAGACACGGCCGGTCGCATCCGTGCTTGGCGACGAAGTGATCGCGCCCTGGCGTACGACCCTCGGCGCCGTCACGGCGGCGGTGCGCGAGCATGGCGTCCCCTATCTGGGAGCGCGGCGGCGCGGCATGCGGGCGCTTGACTGGGCGGGGGTGGCCAGTGTGGCCCACCGCCCTACTTTCACCCTGGATGCCGGCGCGCGCGAGCGCGTGCGACTGGCCATGGCACTGGCAAAAGTGCCCGGGTTGCTCTTACTCGACCGCGCGTTCACGGCGCTCCCGCCCCGCCGGCGGGGTGTGCTATGGGATACCATTGAACGGCTCGCCGCGAGCTGGGAAACCGTGGTCCTCTGTACAAGCGACGATGCCCCCGAAGCCATACGTTCGATCTATGTACCATATCTGAATTGACCGCCGGGCTCAGGCGCCGCGGCGTGTTCGGTGTGTTCGAGCCGGGCTCAGGCGACGTCAGCCGGCGATCGCAAGATCCGCGGCACGCGTGTCTGCCTGGACTCCGCGCAAGCCGATCATGCAGACAATGCCGGCGGCCAGGATCATCGCGGGCAAGGTGATTTCGAGCGACGAGATCAGATGGTGGCCTCCGCTGTCCTTATGCCCCTGTCCAATAATGTCCGACAGACCGCCGACAAGCGAGGGCGAGAAGGCATCGCCAAGGATGTGGGCGACGACCAGCGAGAGGGCCACCGCGACCGCGCGCAATTCCGGGGCGACGACATCCTGCATGAGCGCGCTCATTGGGCCGTTGTACGCCTGCAGGCAAATGCCGGCGAGAAAGAATAGCGGCACCAACAGGCCAATGGTGGGGGCGAGCAATGAGAGCAGCAGAATAGGCGCGCTGAGCAAGAAGGCCCAACCGGTGACCAGCAATCGCGCCGCGGGGAAGCGCTGGATAAGGCGGTCCGCCAGCCAACCGCCGCCGAGCGTGCCGATGATGCCCGCGAGCACCAGCACGCCGCCGCTGATCAAACCGGCCTTGCCCTCCGAATAATTGAAGCGGCGCTGCAGCAAGGTAGGAAACCACAGTACGGAAGCGCCCAGGACGAAAAAGTTCATTGTCTGCGCGATTAGCGCGATGCGCAGCGTGGGTATTTTGAGGATGGCGCGCACTCCTTCCATGAATGGTGGCGCCATGCGGATCGGAGCGCCTTCAACCGGCTCCGCCGCGGCGCCGTGCGGCTGGGCCGACGGTGTCGCGCCGCGCTTGGGCTCGCGCATCCTGAAGGCCAGCACCGTACAGATCGCGCCTGGTACGGCAGTCAGGTAAAACGCGTATCGCCAACCCAGGTGATCGGCGATCAGCCCGCCCAGCGCGAAACCCACGGCAACGCCCAGGCTCGCGCCAACATTCCAGAGACCCAGCATCCAGGCGCGCTTTTCCTTGGGAAAGTAGTCTACCAGCAGCGACGTGCCGGCGGGATAGTACCCGGCTTCGCCGACGCCGACCGCCGCGCGCGAGATAAAGAGGGTGAGGAAGTTACCGGCGGCGCCGGTTAACATGGTGGCGAGACTCCATAGGCCCACCCCGGTTGCGACGACGTTTTTTCGGATGCCCCGATCGGCCCAGGCGCCAAAGGGCAACGCCGCCACGGCATAGACAAGCGTAAAGGCGGTGGCCAACAACCCCGCCTGAAAGTCGCTGATGTGAAACTCTTTCTGGATGCTGGTGAGGACGGACGGCAGAATGAAGCGGTCCATGTAATTGAGAAAATTGATCGCGAACATGATCCACAGCACGCGGGTGGCGTAAGAACGCGCGCGAGACGGCGCGGCGACGGTTGCAGCTGGAATCGCCAGATCCATCGTACGATCCTCCTACGATTGAGCTACGTGCCGGGCGCGACACTGGAACAGAGTATAGGTCACCGGCGGCCGGATGTATGCACCGGGCGCGATGTTGCTCGCCGTACCGAAGGCGGCGCCCGCGTCCGTGTCCACACTCTAGCCCGCGGCGCGCTGCCGAATCCATGACGATCGCTGTACGAAACTGCCGAAATTGACTCTAAGATCGGCCACCTGGGCTGGGCCATGCAGGCCCCCCCATTGGTAAGGGCCGGATCATGCCATTGTGACATGGCGGCCAAGCTGCCAGACTTGCAGCAAGGTGACGGTTCTGGGTCGATTGGACGATAGACCCATGACCGTCACCCTGACGCATTTTCCGGCCATGTCGCGGCCGCTTGGCAATGACGTGGCGAGAGGGTTGGGCTGTTGAATCGAGGCTTCGCGATCCTGACCACGCTCGCGGTCGGCATTGCCGGCACGTCCGCCGGGGCGCACGCGCTTGACCTTCGGGCGCAGGGCAGGCAAACCTCTCTGCCGGCGGCGCCGAGCTGCCCGATCTTTCCGGCTAACAATGTGTGGAACAAGGACATATCGAGCTTGCCGGTTGCCGCGAATTCCGCGGCGATGATCCAATCAATTGGCGCCTCCACCGGCCTGCATCCTGATTTTGGCTCCGATCCGTCGTACGGTATCCCATACAACGTGGTAAGCGGAACGCAGGCAAAATCCACGGTCAGCTTTACCTGGCCCGATGAATCCGATGCCGGACCCTATCCTATTCCCGCCAATCCGCAAATTGAGGGCGGCAGCGACGCGCACATGCTGATCGTGGACAAAGACCACTGCAACCTCTACGAGCTGTATAGCGTCAGCCAGTCTGGCGGAACCTGGTCGGCCGGCGCCGGCGCCATCTGGAATCTGAACTCCAACGCCCTGCGCCCGGACGGTTGGACCAGCGCGGACGCGGCGGGCCTGCCGATATTGCCGGGCTTGGCCCGCTATGACGAGTACGCGGCAGGCGCCATCAACCACGCCTTACGGTTTACGGCGGTGAATACGCGGAATATGCACATCTACCCTGCCCGCCATGACGCGGGCAAGGCCAACACCGCGTACCCGCCAATGGGCCTTCGCGTGCGGCTCAAGGCCTCGGTAAATATCAGCGGCTTTAGCCCGCAAGCGCAAGTGGTGCTGGCAGCCCTGAAGAAATACGGCATGATCCTGGCGGACAACGGGTCGAATTGGTACATCTCGGGTGTCTCCAACCCAAGCTGGAACGACGACGACCTTCACCATCTCAATCAGATTCATGGCTCCGATCTGGAGGTTGTGGACACCAGCAACCTCGTGAACGGCCCAGACCCGGCAACCGCGACGCCCACGGGCGTCGGCGGCACGGCTACCGCCACGCTGACGCGCACGGCGGCACCAGCCACGGCGACGGCTAGCAGTACCGCTACGCGGATTCCGGCATCGCCGACGGCGACGCCGACGCGTACCTCGAGCACGGTGCTCACGCCGGTCGCCGATACATACGTGTGCAGCGGCGCGGCCAAGACCACGAATTACGGCGCTTCCACGAGCCTGGAGACCCAGCACTCGGCGGCGCTTGACGGGAACTGCAACGCGTTTCTTCGTTTCGACCTGCGTGGGGTTACGGGGACGATTACCGGCGCGACCCTGCGGCTATATGGCCGGCACGCAGGTTCGACGCCATGGACCGGCACGGTCGGCGTATATCCGGTTGCCGACACCACCTGGAGTGAAACGGGCACGCACGGCATGATATGGCTGACGCAGCCGGTCTATGGGAAACCGGGATTGGTTTCGACCGCTATCGGGGTGTCAAGCACGTATTCCAACTGGAATATCGGGCCATACGTCGCGGCGCATCAGAGTGCCGGCTTGATCAGCCTTATGATGGTCGAATACGCGCAAGCGCCAGATGGCCAGCCGGACCAGTACAATGCGCGCGAGGCGCAGTCCAATAAGCCGCAACTCGTGTTGACGACCCAGTAGCGGCGCGGCGGCGAGGTTCTCGGCCGGTGGTGGACGTGTCTGACGGGAGGCGCGGTCGCATGCCCGTGCGCCAGGGCTACCGCCCCCCACCGTAATCCAACTGCCGGCCTACGACGCTCTGCCACAATTCGCTTGACACATAGTTGCACTCAACCGTGAGACGCCCGTATCGTTGTGAGACCGGATCGTGGCGGTAAAGGACACATGCAGGGAATCGGGCAACGGTCGTGGACGTGCAAGCGCGCCAAGAGCGGCAGCGCGAGTTTGCGGAACTCCACAAGCGGATGCCGTGGAAGGAACAAGAGCGCTATGAGGTCTTGCGCTAGTCCTGAAGCGATTGTGAGTGACGGTGGCGGCATCTTCAGGGCCATTGCCGCCAGAGCGGTCTATGCGGCGCTGCAGATCAGGAAGGAGCAGATAGCCAAGCGGCAAGCCTGGCAGCCATATATCGAGTCGAATTTCGGCCTGCAGAGACGGCTCGCCGACGTGCACTTCGCACGTGCTGCAACCTGGGCGGAGTTGTGGGCTATGCATGACCAGTGGGTGACCGAGCACAACTGGCAGGTGTACTAGGCGCATCGTCACCGGCAAGACGGCCGGCATGCACCGGCAGAGGTGCTGGGCTTCGTACGTGGGCACTTCTGGACCAGCGAGGAGGTGGAGCGGGCATTTCGCTATCGGTCCGGTCGCACCGTGAACCGGTACGGCTTTGTCCGCTATCGCAACTGGCAGATGTACGCCGAGCGCTGGCTCGTGGGGCAACCGATCGTGGTCTGGCATTGCGGCAGCCATCTGCTGATTGAGCACCAAGACGAGCCGCTGGCCCAGTATGCCGTCGAGTTTGGACCAGATACAGTGCATCCGGCGAAGGTCTTTGAGCCGCGATTCTTTGACCACCGGTTCCCGTCACCGCAGCTCATCCTGCTGGACCTGAGCGCGCTGCCTTGGCAACCGGTCTTCAGAGCGGAGCGCTATTGGCCCCGGTTTGTCGCCAGCAGCCAGGTGCGGCTCTTTGACATGCGCACGCACACCGGGTCTTGAGGGCACGTGCCAGGCGGCGAGAGCAGGCGGTGCCCGCACAGGCCAGTGGGGGGATCCCAACGGTCTCCTACCGTATCGTTGTGGACCGTTCTCCGGAAGCTTCCGGGCCTGGCGTGCACCTTGGACAGAGATCGTCATCAGCCAACGAGATAGGTCCGTGCACGAGCGGCCAATATCGAGAATTGACTCATCCGAATAAAGCGATATGCGCC
This sequence comes from Chloroflexota bacterium, assembly GCA_025450255.1. The sequence goes on from JANWHV010000001.1 coordinate 9,521, forward strand.
GATATCTCGAAAGTTGTACCCACAACAATCACGTTAGTGAGTTGTCGAATGCAATTGGCTGGCACCGATTGACGAGGCTTACCCCAATGCTCGTCAGTCGAGGGTGGACAGCAGTTGCTCGGTCTGCTCAAAGTCCTTGCGTGCGCCCAGCCGCCGGAAGATGGCCAGCGCCGCCTCCAGCGTCTCCCGCGCCGGCTCCGGATCTCCCAGTTTGACGTGCATGGCGCCTATCTGAGACAGGATACGCGCCTCGGCGTAGGGGTACGGCATCTCCCGTGCCAGCGACCGCGCCTCGTCGAAGGAGGCCTGCGCCGCCCGCGGCCGGGCCTGCCACACCTGGACCCTGCCCTGGATTAGCAGCGCTTCGCAGAGATTGAGGCGGTCGTGCCGTTCCCTGGCCAACATGATCGCTTTCCCGATCGTCTCGTCCGCCTGAGCGTCGTTCCCACTCTCAAGGTAAGCCCATGCCTTTAGCAACAGGGTGTCGGCATGGGCCTCGCCTTCGGTCGGCGCCACCAGCCCCAGGCGACGGATCGCCTCGCCCGGCTGGCCCATAAGCAGGTCCCGCACGGCCAGGAGGCGCTGGGCGTTTCGCTCCATGACCTCGTGACCCACCCGTTGCGCGCCGGCAAGGCAGGCCTCCAGATAGCGCGAGGCTTCATCCCAATCCCCTGCCGCCAGGTTGAACTCAGCCAGGCCAAGGAGGGTGAAGCCAGTCCCCAGGTTTGAATGGAAGGAGTGGCTGATCTCCAGTGCTTGCTCAAGATAGGCCCGCGCCTGAGACCAGTCGCCCAGCAGGAAGCATGCCTCGCCAAGGCGCGCGCGAATCAGGAGGATCTG
>JANWHV010000002.1 GCA_025450255.1 Chloroflexota bacterium
CGGGCGATCTGTCCCTGGCTATAGCGCAGGCCAGAGCGTTCGCCGCCCTGCGCCAGAACACGAATCGACTTGAAGCAGAACGGGACAGTTTCGAAACGGCGGTAAATCAATCTCTGTCTGGCATCGTGATCGCCGACATTCCGCCGCTCGGACTGCGCTTCTGGAATAGTGCCGCCGCCCAAATGGCCGTGTCGGGGTCGGCGATGTCGGCGTCCGTGTCGCCGGAGCCGCCCCGCTTCGAACCGTATCATCTTGACGGCAGCCCGTATCCGATCGCGGCGTGGCCGCTTACACGTGCCTTTCGCGAGGGGACGGCGATTGCCGGCGAAGAATCGTGGCTGCGCCGGCGCGATGGATCGTTCGCGACAGTGCGGATATCCGCGTCTCCTACAATGGACTCGCACGGCCGGGTGACCGGGGTGATTGCCGAAATTCACGATGTTACACATGAGCGACAGATGGAACATCACGTGGCCGCGTATGATACGCGCCTTCGTTGCCTGATCGATCTGCTCAGTGACTTGACGGCCGGGCAGGACATATCGAATGCACTGGTTCGTCGCTCCGAAGCCCTGAAAGCCATCATCCCATGTGATGCCTATGCTTTCCACCTTGCCGGTGCGGAGAGCGCCGTTGTCGATCACACAGCGGACGTCGACATCTCGGACGACGCGAACGAGCATGAGGCGCTCGCGACCATCTTGCAAGAAGTTGTGCGCCACGTCGCGACATCCCCTCCCGCGTCGTCGCGTGTCGACGACCTACCTGGCGTGATGGACGGCGAATTCCCACAGCCACTTGCCGCCCGCGGGCTGCGGAGCGCGTTGGTGGTGCCTATTGGCGCCGCGCCTGTCTTTGACGGCGCCATCGGCTTTTTCAGCCGCGCGGACGGGGCATTCAGCGAACGAGATCTGCTGGTTGCCTCGCAACTCAGCCAATTTATTGCACTCCTCCACAAGCATCGCGGCGCGTTGCTCGAGACGCGCCAATCCGCGACACGAGACGAGCGAGATCGGCTCGCTCGCGAGTTGCACGACGTACTGGCCCAGACAATCACGAGCGTGGTGCTGCAGCTTGAAAGCGTTCTTCAGGGGATGCCGGAAGACGATCCGGCGCGCGGTCCTCTGGAGTTGGCGCGGTCAAGCGCGCGCTCGGCGGTCGCCGAAACGCGGCGCGTCGTTTGGAACCTCAGGTCGTCGAGTGTGAACCTCGAGGAGCCGCACTCCGCGGTGAATGAGGAAGCCGCAAAGCTGGTACGGCGTCTTGGCATAAAGCCGGAAGTGGTTACGACAGGCGAACAGCGCCGGGTGGCCCCCGAAGTCGGCGCCGTTATCCAACGATTGGCTCGTGTTGCCCTGGATAACGTTTGGACACATAGCGAGGCCAAAAATGTCAGAATCCTGCTCGATTTCGGCCTCCATGCCTTCACCTTGCTCATTGAAGACGATGGCAAAGGCTTTGATCCGGATGAAGTCGATCTATTGAGCGCTGGCAGGGTAGGTCTCGCCGGCGTGGCCGAGCGCGCGCGTGTAATCGGCGGATCGCTGCGCATAGAGAGCGCCGCCGATCAGGGCACGCGTGTTTGGGCAAACGTTCCGTATGCGCCAACGGCGCCCGTACCCAAGGTGCGATCGTTCGCGCCGGCACAAGCGCCGGCAACGGTGCCGGCGGGCGGCGGTGCCGCGAATCGGATTCGTGTGGTGCTGATCGATGACCATTCGATGGTTCGCGAAGGCCTCGAGCACATGCTGAGTGACCAGCAGGATTTGCAGGTCGTGGGCGCCGCCGCGAATGGCTCCGATGGCTTGCGTATTATTAACGAACTGCACCCCGACGTCGTGCTCTGCGACTTGCAATTGCCTGATATTTCGGGCGTCGAAGTCATTTCCCGGGTCCGAACCCTATTCCCGGACATCCGCTGCGTAATCGTCACGACGTATGACCACGACGATTTCATCTATGAGGGCATCAAATCGGGCGCGAAGGGATACGTTCTCAAGGACGTTACTTCAAGCGAACTAGGCGATGCCGTCCGCGCCGCGTACCGAAACGAGTCGCTTCTGCAGCCTGTCGTCGCCGGCAAGTTGCTCGAGCGGTTCGGCGAGATGGCGCGTCAGGGTGACATGGTTGAGCCGCTCACCGATCGCGAGATCGGCGTGCTGCGCGCCCTGGCAACCGGGTCGCGCAATAAGGAAATTGCACTTCAGCTTAGCCTTAGCGAAAGCACGATCAAGACACATCTTGCCAGCATCTTCGGCAAATTGGGCGTTACGACGAGGACTGAGGCGGTGACACGTGGCAGGGAGATCGGACTTATCCCGCTCTAAACCTATTGCCCGTGGCATAGAGCGCTTTATGTCCTTCGCGATATGACGTCCGTGACGTGCGGCGACGAGGGGTCGGAACGCATACGGTGCGTTCCGACCCCTCGTTGGTCCAACCTTTCAGTAGGGGCTTAGACTCGAGCGCTCGTTCGACCGCGCGTTAGCAGTCGCGAGACGCCGATAACCACTACGGCGCCAACAAACGCGACGACAATACTGCCGACGATACCCATCGTCCCTGTCGTAAACGCGCCGACGATCAAGCCGCCGATGAATGCGCCAACCAGGCCCATAATGAGATCGCCCAGGATGCCATATCCGGAGCCCATGACGCTGCTGGCCAGCCAGCCGGCAATCAAGCCCACCACGATCCAGCCGATAATGCCACCTGGCGCTAGGGTAACCGTTGCGAGCATCCGTGCTTCTCCTTGGCTACGTCTTACCTAACCGGTCGCGTCCGTATTAACTTCCAGACGAACCGTACGAATCTATTCTCCATTTTGGCGGTCCCCACAACATCACTCGTTCGTCCACTCCGGAAGGCAAACGGGACTAGTGCGAGTCGCGCCAATCTAAGCGATCGCCCGTGTCTGCCGCGTACTAGGGCGCTCCTCCAGCGTCTTTCACACCTTCGGCTGAAGCGATGTTACGACACATGGAGCACGTTCTTATTTGGAACAGTCCCGGGTAATCTGTTCGCGTGGGCGAGGCGCTGCTGAACCCGTTTCCCACCGAACTGCCTGTAGTTGGAAGGAGACGTCCAGTGGAGAAAAAGCAGAAGGAACACGTGCGCGGCGTTGGCTCGAAAGAACAGCGTGAATACGAGCACATCAAGGAGAGCGCGGAAAAAATATGAATTCTCACGATCGTTAATCTCCAAAACATGATTGCGCCGCGTCTGCCATCTCGTACAATGGTAAGGTACCGCCACTCCGTCCATCTCGAGTGAGGCGGCCGAAAGGATTATGGACGCGTGGCAAAGCACCTTGAGGTCTACGATCCCGTTCCGGAGAGCGCCATCGTCATAGTCGCCCATCCGGATGACGCTGAGTTTATGGTCGCTGGTACGGTCGCGCGCTGGGCTCGCGGCGGCGCGCGCATCGTGTATCTGCTCGTAACCGACGGCGACAAAGGCTCCAGTGAACTGAACGTTCGCCGTGAGGATCTGGCCGCGCTCCGTCAGGACGAGCAGCGCGCCGCATGCAAGATCCTTGGCGTGCAGACTGTTGAGTTTTTGCACTACGAGGACGGCATGGTCGAACCGACGCTGGCGCTGCGGCGCGACATAGCCTGTATCATCCGCAAACACAAGCCAAAGGTTGCGATGTGCCAGGATCCGTCTCGATTCTATAGCGGTCGCGGCTACATAAACCATCCCGATCACCGCGCCGTTGCCGAGGCGGCCCTGGCAGCCATTTATCCCGCCGCTCGTGACCCATTGACCTTCCCTGAGCTACTCGCCGACGGACTTCCGCCGCATAAGGTACAGGAAGTCTTTATCGGCGCTAGCGAAGACGAAGATTTGATCGTGGATATCTCAGACACGATCGGCCTGAAAGCCGAGGCACTCAAAGCGCACAAGAGCCAAGTTGGCGACTGGGAGCCGCACGACATGCTATCAGAGTGGGCACGGGGCGCTGCTGAAGGCCAATCATTCACGCATGGCGAGACGTTTCGCTATCTCAAACTGGATCAGTAGCGTGGCGCCCGAGCAAGCGCCGGACCGCTTTCCGCGCGTCGAGGGTCTCCCCCGTGTACATTCCGGCAAGGTACGAGACACCTATGCCGTTGGCGATACGTGTCTGCTCATCGTTGCCAGCGATCGTATCTCTGCATTCGACGTCATTCTGCCAACCGGTATTCCCAATAAGGGTCGCGTGCTAACCGGTCTATCGGCGTTCTGGTTTGGCGAGACCCACGTCGTCGTCGAGAACCACATGATCTCTACGTCATGGACCGACATCGCGCGGCAGACCGGCATCGACGCCGGTCATCGCCACCTCGCCGGACGATCGTCACTGGTCAAGCGCGCTGAGCGGATAGACGTCGAGTGTGTCATGCGCGGTTATCTGGCTGGATCAGGATGGGCCGAATACAAAGACCAGGGGACATTGGCGGGGGCTCGTCTTCCCGCAGGTATGATTGAGTCTCAAAAGCTACCCGAGCCGGCTTTTACGCCGGCAATCAAAAACGACGTCGGGCACGACCGGAACGTTTCCATACCACAGCTTGAAGCACTGGTCGGCAAAGAACTTTCTCGCCGGCTCGAAGCAGCCAGCCGCGCCATTTTCACATATGCGAGCGACCTCGCTACCGCGCGTGGTTTGATCGTGGCTGACACGAAAATGGAGTTTGGCCTGGTAAACGGCAAATTGACGCTCATAGACGAATTGTTGACGCCGGACTCCTCCCGATTCTGGGATGCTGCTTCCTATCGGCCCGGCGGCGCCCAGGCAAGCTTCGATAAACAGCCGGTCCGCGATTACCTGGACGTCACTGGGTGGAATCGCGCCGCGCCGGCGCCCGTGCTGCCGCACGACATCGCGCGTGCCACGACAGAGCGATACTTGTCCGCCTATCAGCGCATTACGGGGCATGAGCTAGATGTATGACCGCATTGAGGCTGCCCACATTGTTAACGTGCGCGTCACACTGCGGGCCGCCGTATTGGACACGCAGGGCAAGGCTATTCTGAACGGACTCCACGCCATGGGATTCGGTTCGATCGCCGAAATTCACGCCGGCAAGTTCTTCCGCCTGATCATCCATGCCCCGGATCCCACCGCGGCGCTTGAAATCGCGCGTGCCGCCTGCGAGCGGCTGCTCAGCAACCCGGTCATCGAGACGTTCTCGCTAGAGATCGCGGATCGGGCTTCTCCGTGAAATGGGCTGTTCTCTCGTTTCCCGGCAGCAACTGCGAGGCTGACACGCTCTACGTCCTCCGCGATCTGTTCGGCCAGAAGGCGCGGATCGTGTGGCACCAGGAACCGGACTTGCATAATGTAGACGCCGTCGTGCTGCCGGGCGGCTTCGCGCATGGCGACTACTTGCGGTGTGGAGCAATCGCGCGCTTCTCACCGATTATGGACGCCGTCCTTGAGCACGAGGTGCGCGGCAAGCCCGTGCTTGGCATCTGCAACGGCATGCAAGTGCTGACCGAAGCGGGGCTACTACCCGGCGCTCTCATGCGCAACAACTGCATCGAGTACCGCTGCGCCTGGGTTCACGCTCGCGTTGAGCACGCCGATCCGCTCTTCCTGCGGCACGTGGAAAACGGCAAAGTAATTCGATTGCCGATTTCTCATGGAGAGGGCCGATATCACTGTGACAATGCATCGCTCGCGGATCTGGAGCGTTCTGGGCAAGTATTGCTCCGCTACAGCACCGCGGACGGCGAGATCGAGGATCGTGCGAATCCAAATGGCGCCACGGCCGCTATCGCGGGGATACGGAATAAGCGGGGAAATGTGTTCGGACTGATGCCCCACCC
>JANWHV010000003.1 GCA_025450255.1 Chloroflexota bacterium
AGGGTAACCGCGCCGGAGGTGGCGCCGTGGTACGAGCGATACCTGGCGATAATCTTCTGGCGGCCGGTGTACGCGCGCGCCATTTTGACCGCGTTTTCGTTCGCCTCGGCGCCGCCGTTTGTGAAGAAGCTGACGTCCAGATCACCAGGCGTCACTTCAGCCAGGAGGCGCGCTAGCTCACCACGCTTGTCATTGGCAAAGCTCGGCGCAACGAAACAGAGCTCATCGGCTTGCTCTTTGATAGCCGCCACCACGCGGGGGTGCTGGTGCCCAATATTGCTGTTGATGAGCTGGGAAGCGAAGTCGAGATAGCGCTTTCCGTTGTAATCCCAAAAATACCGCCCTTGCGCGCCCGCGATAGGCAGCGGCTTGATCGCGGATTGCGTGGACCAGGAGTGGAGGACATATCGCTTGTCGTCCTCGATTACTTCCTCAACACTCGCTCGTTGCCGCAGTTGCATGGCGCGCCCTCCTCACGTTACGCCGGAGTGGAAGCGGAAACGGGCTACGGTAGCGTTGCCGACCGTAGCCCGTTTGTTGCAGCCTCCCCGGAACTACATTGACATCGAAGATATTGCTTTCTTCCAGTATGACTGATCGTACGCGCCGGATGGGTACTTCGAGATCACCTTCTGCGTCACGCAGTTTGTGGCGGTCCGCTTGAAGGAGGCCGGATCCATATAGCCGATACCCAGCTTGATGGCCGGCCCGAAGTTGATCAGCTTGTTGACCTCGGTCGCCATGTACACCTCATGGTGCAGCGTCGCGGCCTTGAGCGTGTCGTAGCCATACACGATCTTCCCAGCGCCGGCGGGATCTTTCTGCACATCCTGCCAGCCCCTGATGCTGGCGCGGAGGAAGCGCACCGTCGTATCGCTGTTTTTGTTCAGGTAATCGCGTTTGGCGAAGATGCCGTCTTCCAGCATGCTGACGCCTTCCTTGCCGTAATCCCATATGTTCAGGTCGCTCAGCTTGACGCCCGAATCGAGGACAACGCCCAATTCGTTGTAGGTCATCGCCGAGGCGACGTCGATCTTATGGGTCAGGAAGGTGTTCATCTCGAACTGCTGGTGATACACGGTGAACTTCTTGGTCGGATCGATGCCCAGCTTCGTCATCCAGGCGAAGAATTGATATTGGTTGCCATAGAACCAGACTCCGACCTTTTTGCCGGCGAAATCTTGCGGCGAGTTGATGTGCGAGCTCTTGAACGCGATCAGGCGCATGCCGGTCGTCTGGAAGATCTGGGCAATATTGACGATATTCTGCCCGTGGTCGCGCTGGGTGAGCAGCGATGGCATCCAATCTATGCCGAAGTCAGCGCCGCCGTTTTCGACCACGGTCTCGGGCGCGATGTTCGGTCCAGGCGACTGGATATGCACGTCCAGGCCTTCCTTGGCGTAGTAACCCTTCTTCAGGGCCACGAAATACCCCGCGAACTGCGCCTGGGTCACCCACTTGAGGATCAGCCGCACGGGAGTCAATGCCCGCGCGCGCGGAGACGCCGAGACGGATTGCGCGCGTCCAAGGCCCCCGATCAGTAACCCACCGACCAACAACAGTGCCGCGTAACGGTGTAGCCGCGATGATGCCATTCCATCCTCCACTGTGACAGCGTCTATGAACGAGTGCCGGTATCTCCACCAGGCATGCCTGCCGAACCAGGCGCCTCTGCCGTGTCTCACCCCCCTTCCAGCGCCGCATGCGCTCGCGATCGTACGTGAGTTAACGTGACAACGTCAGTGCCCGCGGTAGGAAACGTGCCAGAATGTAATGATCCGCTCGATGACCAGCAACGCGCAGTAGAAGATAATACCGATCAGGCAGGTGACGACGGTATAGGCCCAGACAACATCCCATGTTTGGTTCGATGCCTCATTTTGCAATTGGAAGCCCAGCCCGTCAATTGGGCCAGGGAAATACTCGGCGATAACAGCGCCAATCAGGCTTAGAACGCTGCAGATTTTCAGGCCATTGAACACCATGGGCATGGCGGCGGGCAATTGCAGCTTCCTGAACACCGTCCAGCCGGACGCTCCATACGACGACAGCAGCTCGCGCGACAGTGGATCGTATGAGGTAAGGCCAACTACCGTGTTCACCATCATCGGGAAGAAGGTCATTACCGCGACCACCGCGGCCTTGGCCGGCCATTCGAGGCCAAACCAGAAAATCAGCACCGGCGCCATGCCGATAATCGGGATCGAGCTGCTCGCCACCGCGTAGGGCACGAGGCCGCGCCGCAGCCAGGCAAAGCGGGCGCACACCACGCCTACCAAGAAACCCAGGCCGCATCCAAGTATGTAGCCCCGAATGGCCTCCTCCCAAAACGTGACCCGTACCCCGGTCCAGATCGTATCTCCGTTCGCCCGGATCGCCGCCAGAATATCGGTAGGCGGCGGCAGCTGGCTCGTATGGAAGACAAACTGCCATGCCGCCAGCACGGCGGCAAGCACGAGCGCCGGCGCCAGTATCACCGGCCCGTATCGTCTCGCCAGCGCACCCGAGAACCGGCGTTCAGTTACGGCCTGCGTGCCTGTATCCGCGATCAGCTCCATCGCATGAACCCCACGGCCCTCCACGCGTTCATCTACCGCGCCGGCTTCTCATGCTACGCGCGGCCGCGCCCGCACCGCCGCCCGTTCGAGCAGTGACAACACCGCATACGCGCCCACGCCGAGCACGGAACCCGCCAGCATTGTCGACCACAGCAGTAAATCGCGGCCAAACGTATTGCCGGCCACCAGCAAGGCGCCAAGCCCGTATTCGGAGCCGATCAGCTCCGACACCATCGCCCCAACCAGCGCCGCCGTGCTCGCGACTTTCAGCCCCGTGAAAATGTAGGGCAGCGCGGCGGGAAATCGCAGCTTCCAGTACACCTGCCACAGGCTTGCCGCGTACGATCGCATCAACTCGTGCGCCAGCGCGTCCGCCGACTTCAGGCCCTTGACGGCGCTGACCGCGACCGCGAAGAAGACGAGATAGGTCGTGACATAGACTTTCGCCGCCAGATTGAGCCCGACCAGGCTCGTGAGGATCGGCGCAAGGGCCAGAATCGGCACTGTCTGCGAAGCCACCACGAACGGCATGAAGCTGGCCTCCAGCGGGCGGGAATGCACGAATATGGTGGCGATCAGTAGACCAAGCAGCGTGCCGGCCAGCAGCCCGATGCCCGCCTCCTCGGCGGTCGTCCCCACGTGTTGCCAGGTGACATAGGGTCCGGACGCGTTCTCAAACAGGCCAAGCCATAGATCGTGTACGACCTGGTGCGGCGGCGGCACCCAGGGATTGTCCTGATCCATCGTCGCCCGCGCGGTCTGCCAGAACGACGCGTGAGCCGGCACGGACTGTTGCGCCTGGGGCCAGTTACCCCGCGCCGCCAGCACGTACCAGATCCCCAGGATCGCAAGTCCCACCAGTACGACCGGCCAGACACTTCCCGACACGTCGCGCCGAGACACGCCGCGCTTCGCGGCCGGCCCAGGCGCGTCCGCGTCGCTAAAGCGCGCCAGATCGCCGGTCGGCAGCTCGGATGTTGGCGCCGGCGCCGTGCTCATAGCGCGTGTCCTTCGCGGAGACAGCCCCTAACTTCCGTTACGTAGTCGAAGAATCGCGGCGTCTCGCGGGTTTGCGCATCGCGTGGTTGCGGCAAATCGATCGATATGACGCGTTCAATTTTTCCGGGCCGCGGCGTCATCACCACCACTCTGGTGGACAAAAATACGGCCTCGGCGATGCTATGCGTGACGAAGATTATCGTGGTGCCGGTTTGCCGCCAGATATTGAGAAGCTCCATGTTGAGCCGCTCGCGTGTCATCTCGTCCAGCGCCCCAAACGGCTCGTCCATCAATAATATCGACGGCCTGAATGAAAGCGCGCGCGCTATCGCCACCCGCTGCTGCATGCCGCCGCTGAGCTGCCAGGGGTAGCTGGCGGCAAAATCATGCAAGCCCATAAGCTTCAGCAGCTCAGCGGTGCGCGAGGCACGCTCGACGGCGGGAACCTTGAAGATCTCCAATGGAAGCTGCACGTTCTTCACCACGGTCCGCCAATCGTACAACACTGGCGCCTGGAATACGATACCGTAGTCACGATCGGAGCGCGCGCGCGCCGGTGACTTGCCTTTGACGGTAAGCGTCCCGGCCGATGGTCGCAGTAGGTCACCTATGAGCCGCAGCAATGTGCTCTTTCCACAGCCCGATGGCCCAAGCAGCGAAATGAACTCACCGGGCTCGACGCTCAGGCTGACGTCCGAGAGCGCCGTGGTCAGTCTGCCCTGGGCGCGAAACGTCATCGACACGTGGTCCGCCATGATGGCCGGTGACTGCGTGGGCTTCAAACCAATCTGACTCCAGACGTACTGTTCAACGTCCTTCCAGGCACGAACAGGCAGCGCCCAGGCGGCTGGCCCGGCACGCGAAACAATGGGAATCTCCTGCGTGGCGTCGTCACGACGCGTGCCGGCCAATGTACCGGCCCGCGCCGCCGCTGCTCCGGTCCACACACCCCGTGCCACGGCATCATGGCGAAGGCTGCGGGAAGTGTACACCCCCTCCATAGGGGTGTCAACCACGATTGGCGCTTGGCTTCACAGGCTCTTATCATGAAGATGTACGTCTCGCGCGAGCAGTGAAGCTCGGCGAACGCGGCGGCTCGCGGCGATACGCCGCGGCGCGCCCGAAGCATGTCCGCCCCGCGGGGCACGAGGAGGAACACCATGGCGACAACCGTAGCTCAAGATCCGCGGCAGACCAGCACGCAGATCCGTGCTCTGCGCAATTATGTGAACGGTAAGTGGGTTGAAGCGGGCACTGCCACCCTCAACGTTCGGAATCCCGCCACCAATCAGATCCTCGCCACCGTTCCCCTGTCCACCCGTGAGGACGTCGAGCGCGCCGTCACCGCGGCGCGGGCCGCGTTTCCGGCCTGGCGAGCGACCCCGGTCGTCGAGCGGGCGCGTTATCTCTTCAAGCTGAAGAACATTATGGAGGATGCGTTCGACGAGCTCGCGCTGATCCTGGTCGACGAGGTCGGGAAGGCGCTTCCCGACGCGCGCGGTGAGATCCGCCGGGCCATCGAGATGGTCGAGGTCGCCTGCGGCATGCCGAGCAAGATGATGGGCAACAACCTCGAGGATATTTCGCGCGACATCGACTGCGAAATGGTCCGCCAGCCGATCGGCGTGTTTGCCGCCATCGCGCCGTATAACTTCCCCGCCATGGTGCCGTTCTGGTTCCTGCCGTTTGCCGTTGCCTGCGGCAATACCTTCATTCTCAAGCCATCCGAGCAGGTGCCGCTTAGCTCCATCCGTACCATGGAGATGTGCGAACAGGCGGGCTTTCCCGCCGGCGTGATTAACCTGGTAAACGGCGCGCACGACGCGGTGAACGGCCTGCTCGAGAGCAAGGGCATCAACGGCATCTCCTTCGTCGGCTCCGCCGCCACCGCGAAGTACGTATACAAGACCGCCGCGGAGCACGGCAAGCGCGTGCAGGCGCTCGGCGGCGCCAAAAACCACCTGGTGGTTATGCCAGACTGCCACATGGAAAAGACGCTGGCCGCGATCATGAGCTCCTCCTTCGGCGCGGCGGGCCAGCGCTGCCTGGCGGGCAGCGTGGTTGTCGCCGTCGGCGATGTGTACGAGCCGCTCAAGGAAGGGCTTCTGAAGACGGCGCGCGGCCTGAAGGTCGCGGACGGCCATCTTGAGGACACCGATGTCGGCCCGGTGGTGTCGGAGACCCACAAATCCAAGGTCACGCAGTGGATCGACAAGGGCGTGGCGGAGGGAGCCGATCTCATCCTTGACGGGCGGAACACCGCCGAGGCGCAGGGTGAAGGCTGCTTCCTTGGCCCCACCATTTTCGATAACGTCAGGCCGGATATGGAGATCGCGCGCGAGGAGATCTTTGGCCCCGTGCTCAGCGTGGTCCGCGCCAAGGACCTCGACGAAGCAGTGAAGATCGTCAACAGCAGCCGCTACGGCAACGCGACTTCAATCTTCACGAATGACGGCAAAGCGGTACGGAATTACAAGTATCACGTTCAAGCGGGCATGGTCGGCGTGAATATCGGCGTGGCGGCGCCCATGGCGTTCTTCAGCTTTACCGGCTGGAAGGACTCGTTCTTCGGCGACCTTCACGCGCACGGGAACGACGCCGTGGATTTCTATACGGAGAAGAAGACCGTCATCACCCGCTGGTTCTAATCGCGCCGGAGTGACGGGCGGCCGCGGGCCGCTCGTCGAGGAGGATAGAGCGCATGGTTGCTCCCGCTGTAGACCCGCGGATCGGCACGTTCCTGGGCGGCAAGCCCAAGCGCATGCTGATCGGCGGCGAGTGGGTTGAGTCGGTTTCAGGCAAGACATTCGGTACGCACAACCCCGCCACGGGTGATGAGCTGGCGCAAGTCGCGGAGGGTGACGCCGCCGATATCGACCGTGCCGTCCGGGCCGCGCGGACGGCATTCGAGGATGGGCCATGGGGCACCATGACGGCGGCGGACCGCTCGTCGTTAATCTGGAAGCTCGCCGATCTGATCGAAGAACATACCGAAGAGCTTGCCACCCTGGAGACGCTCGACAATGGGAAGCCAATCGTCGCCGCGCGGCGAGACGATGTCGGCGGCACGGTGGCCTATTTCCGCTACTACGCCGGATGGCCAACCAAGATCCAGGGCGACACCGTTCCTGTTTCCGTACCCGACATGTTTAACTACACGTTGCGCCAGCCGGTGGGCGTGGTCGGTCAGATTATCCCCTGGAATTACCCCCTGATGATGTCGGCCTGGAAACTCGCACCCGCTCTCGCCGCGGGCTGCGCCATCGTGCTAAAGCCCGCCGAACAAACGCCGCTCAGCGCGTTGCTGCTCGGCGAGCTTATCCAGAGGGCCGGCATTCCGGACGGCGTCGTGAACATTGTCCCCGGCTTCGGCGAGACCGCAGGAGCCGCGCTGGTACGCCATCCGGGCGTGGATACGATCGCTTTCACTGGCTCCACCGAAGTTGGCCGCTTGATCATGAAGAATGCCGCCGGCAACCTCAAAAAGGTCAGCCTCGAGCTAGGCGGCAAGAGCCCAAATATCATTTTCGCCGACGCGGACATCGACGCGGCATCCGAGGGCGCCGCCTTCGGCATCTTCTACAACATGGGCCAGGACTGCACGGCCGGGTCGCGCGTCTTCGTGCAAGAATCCGTCTACGACCGCGTGGCGTCGTACATCGCCGATTTTGCCGGAAAGCAGAAGGTCGGCAATGGCCTGGACGAGAGCACGGACATCGGGCCCCTGGTAACGCGCGAACAGCTCGATCGCGTGACGAACTATTTGAACGTTGGGAAGGGCGAGGGGGCACGCGTGCTCAGCGGCGGATCGCGCCTCACCGACGGCGATTTTGCGAGGGGCAACTATGTTGCGCCTACCGTCTTCGCGCGCGCCAGCAATAGCATGCGCATTGCCCAGGAGGAGATATTCGGGCCCGTGGTTACGGTGATCCCATTCAAGGACGCCGAGGACGTTGTCGCGGAAGCCAATAACATCGACTACGGGCTAGCGGCCGGCATCTGGAGCCGTGACATCGGCAAAGCGCACCGGCTGGCGGCGGCCATCAAGGCGGGCACCGTGTGGGTGAACTGCTATGGACCGCTGGATCCCGGCTCTCCGTTCGGCGGCTTCAAGCAGAGCGGTATCGGTCGGGAAATGGGCTTCCACGGCATTGAGCTGTACACCGAGGTCAAAAGCGTCTGGGTCAACCTTGTGTGACGAACAAACCGGTCGATGAGGCGGCGGCGTGTCGCCGCGTCATCGACCGCGCCGAGCCTCGTCACGGCGACCGCCGGCCGTGGACCTCGGCAATCTGCGCGACAGTGGCGCGACGCAGCTCTTCCGGTGCGATACGCGCAACCCACGCGCGATCGCCCGTGCTGGCGTACACAAACTGGCGTGACAGTAACGAACGCTCCATGACGGTCGGCAGCCCCGTGATGAATGGAACCTCCCACCATTCCAGCGCCGGCGGCGCCGCGGCCTCGGGCGCTTGTAGCTGAAAGCGAGCGAGCCAGGCCCGCAGTCGGCGCGGACCCGGCAAACGCACGCGCTTGGCGCCGACAGTCTCGGCGATGCTTGTCAGCGCGACGCGTTTCCCGCCGAGGCCCAGCACCGCGAGATAGTCTCCGTCAGCCTCCACGATGGCC
>JANWHV010000004.1 GCA_025450255.1 Chloroflexota bacterium
GAGTAGGGATCGGATACCGCAGCGGCGCGCGGCCGTGGGTCCGGAGGTGGAACTGTGGAGAAGACGGCCATGCCTGAACCGGCCGATATTGACGCGGGCCGTGCCCTGAAAGAGTACGCGCTGAAACGCGCCGCCGTGGCGGAATGCCTGCGCAAGCTGGCGTGCATCAACTCCGCGACCGGTCAAAGCGGGCGCGCCGAACGAATCGAGGAGCAAGCAGCCGCGATCGCCAACCAGCGCTTCACTTTGTTGGTGCTGGGTGAATTCAAACGTGGGAAATCGACGCTGATTAACGAGTTGCTCGGCAGCGACACGCTGCCGGTTGGGGCGGCGCCCACCACCGCGGTGCTTACGCGCGTGCGCTACGGGGACGAGCCGTCGGCGCGCGTGCTGATGGACGACGGCAGCGCGCGCGAAATCGCCCTGAATCGTCTCGTCGACGAGATCACCCTTGCCCAGACCGACGAAGGCACGAACGAGCGTCGCCACGGCGGCATCGCCCGCGCCGAAGTATTCGTGCCCGCGGCGATCTGCCGTGACGGCATCGACATAGTCGATTCCCCTGGCCTCGGCGAACACGCGACCCGGACGGAAGTCACGCAGCAGGCGCTTCCAGCCGCCGATGCGGTTGTGTTTGTGTCCGACGCCGCCCAGCTTGGCAGCGAGGACGAGGGTTTCGTGCGTACCCGTCTGGCCAATGAGGACATCGATAACGTCTTCTTCGCGATCAACAAATGGGATCGCGTCTTCAACGAAGCGGAAGACCCCGAAGCCGAGGCGGCGGCCCTGAAACGGCGGGCCTGGTCGTTATTCGGGCCCGAGCCCAAGGTTGGGTACAACGGCCAGGATCTGCGCGCGCACCGCATTTACCCCGTGTCGTGCAAGCCAAATCTTGCCCCAGACGAGGAGCGGGCAGGCTTGCGCGCCATGTTCGCCGCGTTCCAGTTAGATCTTGAGGAGTTTCTTGTCCGCGAGGCGGGGCGCGTGGCCCTGGAGCGCGCCGTGGCGAGGGCGCGGGCTCTTGCCGCCGAAACGAGTGCCGGACTGCGGGCCATGGGCCCCGCCCTGGCCGCCGGTATCGACGAGTTCGAACGCAGGGTACAGGCGGCCGAGGAAGAGCTACGCAAGCTCGAGGGCCCCCGTCAGGCAATCCGCGATAAGGTCGCGGTTCACCGCCAGGCTATCCGCGACGAAGTTCGCGTACGGGCGACCGAAGGTCTGCCGCCTATCGAAGCCGCGATTAAGGTGGAATTCGAGAGCTACGAGTACCGGCCCAGGAAGCAATTGGCTCAACGAATCGTCGACGGCATGCAGGACAGCTTCCGCCGCCAGAAGATTCGCGAGGAGCTGCAGGAAAAAGTACGCGAGATCGCGGTGCTGAAGCTGGAGCCCTGGGCCATCGACCTCAACAAGTTCGTCGAGGCGCGGGTACGCGATCTGATCGAAGAGGTCGCCGTCGAAGGGGAGCACGTCGAGGCGGCGCTGCGCGAGGCAACGCGCATCCTCAGCGGCCTCGATCAACCTATCGATACGACGGGCGCCGATCAGGACGACATGCTCAGACGCGGTATCGCGGCGGGCATTGGCGTCATATTCCTCGATCCGTTTCTGATATTCTCCGGCAGCATGCATGGCTTCAAAGGGCTCGGCCGCACCTTGATTTATCAGCTTGCCGCCGGTACAGTCGGAGCCGTGATCGGGCTCCCGATCCTGCCGATCCTGATGGCGAGCGCCGCGATCGCCACCGTGCAAAACAACGACGAGCTGATTGGCGACCTCAAACACAACGTCGAGAAAGAGGTTCTCGACCGCCTGCAGGCCATGCGCACCACCGCGCTGGGCGAATTGCAAACGCAGGTTGCCGAACCACTGGACGCCTGTGGCGTCGCGATCGAACAAGCGATTCAGGCGCGTATCGTGGACCACCGCGAGGCCGTGAACGCGCTACGGGAGCAGTTTGGCGCCGCCCGCCGGGATACCGATCAGGAACGGACACGTTTGGAGGAGGCCCAGGCCGATGTCGCCAGCGTGGCGGCGCGGCTTGAGAGCATCGGTAGTGGCGAGTGAGGTAGAGGACCCCCGCGCGCGCGTGGTTGCCGACCTACCGTGGCACACCGAGCCGACCGTCACAGGGCTGCTACGAATAGCGGTCGATGCACTGGTGCTAACACCAGGACGCGGCGACGGTGCGCGGGCGGCGATTCCCCTCGGCACTATTTCGCGCGCGTCCATCGAAACGACGTTTGGCATGCTGCCCGCGCTGCACGTCTGGCATACCGTTCGCGGCCGCGAGTTCCTGTCTCGTTTCGAATTCAGCTCAGACGAGTCGGAGCCGGATAGACGGAGCGTCGACGCAGCTTCCGGCATCACGGAGCGCATCGGCCCTGGAATAGCCCGCGACGCGGCACAGCGCCTAGAGGGCGGGATTCGCGCATTGGGTGGCGGTCTGAACATGGGCATGCGCACCGCCCGCCAGGCCGTGGAAGGCATCGCCCGCCAGGATGAGTACAAGACGTGGCCGTCAGCCATCGCGGCGGCGCAGGCGCGGGCACGATCCCGCGGCGAGCGTGCCGCGCCCGCTTCACGCGCCGTCTCGATCGCACCCGTGGTGCCGCACGACGCCGGCCCACCGGCCGGCGGCGCCGAAACGCAGTTTCAGTGGTTCCGTGAACTGCTGCTAGGCTGGCTGAATACCTGCGCCACGCGGGCGCGCGAGCTGAACGTGCATGGCATACCGGTGATCCAGCACAGCTATCCGCTCGACAGTCCTGTCTGCCGTATCGTCGTGCTGGGCGAATTCAGCCGCGGAAAATCGACCCTGATTAACGCGCTTTTTGGCATCCACGGTGAAATCGCCCTGCCTACCGGCATGACGCCCACCACGCCCATTGCCTGCGCGGTCCGCGTGCCACGCATGGGCGAGTCGGACGGCGCGACCGTATCGTACAGGACAAGCCGCCCAAGCGTCGATCTCTCACTCGAGGAATTCCGGCATGGCGTGCGCCTGGCGGAAAACGAATCTGGCGATACCGCCGAGAACGGTGACATACCGCTGCATCTCGACGAAGCGCGGAGCGTGGAAATCCGCATCACCGGCGCCTATCTTCCCGCGGGCGTGGTCATCGAAGACACGCCGGGTCTGCACGAAGAGTCCAAACGCTCGGCCGGATCGCTTGCCGCGTTGGGGCGCGCCGACCTGGTGCTCTTCGTGCTCGCCGCGGATCAACTGCTCGGCGAGCACGAGCGGCAGGTCATCGACGAACACATTGAGCGCGGCTTCCATCGGAATGTATTGTTCCTGGTCAATTTCTGGGACAGCATCGAGGGTGCCGCGCAGCGCGAGATACTGCAAGCCAGAGCGGCGTCTATCCTCGGCGATTTTCCCAGCCCATTTCGGAGAGACGGCGCCGAGACGTCAGGCGGCATCACCGCGTCGCCGTACGTGTTCTTTGTGTCCGCCCTCCAGGCGTCCCGCCACCAGCGACAGCACAAGAATGCCCCCGCCGAATCAGGCATTCCGCGCCTGCGCGCCGTGCTCCGCGGCTTGCTCGGCCCTGGATCGGACGCGCTGTTGCTTCGATCGCGCGCCGGAAGGGCCTTGCGCTACGCTATGCTGCTCCGCCAAGCGGTCTCCAAGACGGCGGCCAGCCTCAATGCACGTCCGGACGCGGGCCAGGCAAGCCGCGCGCACGCTGCCGACGAAGCCGTCGCGGCGGCGCTCCGCGCGATCGAGGGGTTGCCGGGAGCAGTGAGCGGAGCGACTGCCCGTCAGTTGGCTGGATTCGAGGCAGCGACGCGTCCCGAATTGCGACGGGCGATCGACGCGCTGCGGAGAGCCGCCGCGACCGGCGACGGCTCGGCCGCGCCGGATATCCGCAGGATGATTGCGAGTGACATGCGATCGCTGGCCGCTCACGTGGCGCGATCCGCGCAGGAAGCCGTCGATCTCACGCTTGCCCAGACGCGCGCCGCGTATCTTGCGCGGGAACTACCGTCGCCGGTCTTGGACGCGCGCATTGAATCATTGCCAATTACGATGCCCTCGGAAACCAGTGCGCGAGCGTTGCTGTCGCTCATCGACGACCTGCCGGGCGTCATGCGGGCCGATCTGGACGAAAAGGCGCGCCGTGCCGGCGCCGCCATCGCGGCGACCATCCGAGACGGTGCTGAGCGTGCCGGGCGGCAAAAGCCAGCGGACGTAGACGCATCTGGGAGAGCCGGCAGGGAGCGGCTAGACGCGCTGCGCGTAATCGAGGATGACCTGCTTCGTCTTGAACTATTCCTACAGGAAATACTTACCGATTAGGCCGGTTGCATGCCATGCGTCTCCGTTGTATGTTAGGCGTGACTTCTGGCCCCCGGCGCGCATGTGGCGCGCTCGCATAACGCCGTATTAGGTGAGCGACGAATGCCGCAGGCGCTCAAAGTTCTCCTCCTGTCAAACGATAGGCGCTTTGCCGCCCATATAGCGCGCACGCTGCGGGCACTGGGCCACGAGCTATCCACGCTCCCCGTTAGCGTGAAACCAGGGGAGATTAGCCGCGCGCGCGCTCATGTCGTGCTGCTCGATTGCCGGCATAAAGACACGGCGCGGTCATTCTCCCTGCTTGTGCCGCGGGTCGCGCCCGTGCCGGCAATCGCCATCATTGGTCCGGACGATGAGGTCGGCGCGCCCGCCGTGCTTCGATTGGGGGCGGCCGCGATCGTCGAATCACCGTTGGGCGCGGCCATGCTCCGGGTGGCGCTGGCAACCGCCATGGCTCGCGTCGACAATGCCGCGGCAGCCGACAACGTACACCATCTACGCTGGCTGCAAGAAGGCCCACGCGCCATGGCCCAGGCTGGGAGCTTCGACGAGATCCTGCAACTAGCGGCCGACCATGTCCAATACGGACTGGGCTTCGATCGGCTAGGCATCGCGCTCATTGATGAAAAGTCAAATACACTGCGTGACTGGCTCAACACTGACGCAAGCGGGAAGCGCTACATACATGAGAACAGTGAGGTATCGCTGGCGGCGGACAGCACGTTCTGGCAATGGCCGGGCCTGGTGGCGATCCTGCGCGATGGGAAGGAATACTACTATTCCGCGCACGCGCTGAAGAACACACCACCCGAATTTCACGGCAAGCTCGACAGCCTTGAAGGCGAACATCTTATCGTGCCCTTGCGCCTGGGGACACGCGTGCTTGGGTGGATTGCGGTGGACAATCTACTATCCGGCAAGCCGATTGGCCCCGAGGATGCTCCGACTCTCGTGGCGTTCGCGCGCGAAGTCGCCGTTGCGCTGGATAAAGTGCAGTTGCACCGCGCGGCAGAGCGACGGGCGCAGGAGTTCGCGGCGCTGGCCGAAGTCAGCATCGCCGTAGCGAACCAGCGCGATCCTAAAGCGGTATGTCGTGCCGCCGTAGACCAGCTTGCGCAACGTTTTGGCTATGAGCTGGTGAGCGTGTACATGCGGGAGGGTAACCGGCTCGTCTGCCAGGCCGTTCACGGCTATACCTTTCCCTATCAGATCATCGGTGAGGCCGGCGTCATCGCGCGCACCATCCGCCTGGGTACCGCGCAGTTCGTTCCAGATACCAGCATCGATCCGGATTATCTCGCCGCTGAGGGACGCGCCGTGGCTGAATTATGCGTGCCAATCGTGATCGACGATCGCGCGGTCGGCGCCATAAATGTGGAAACCTTTCGCCGAGGCATCCTGGATCTCCAGACCGAGGAGCTGCTCGTCCAACTCGCCCGCCATGTCGCCGTGGCATTGCGTAACGCGCGTCTACACACCGAAGCACGCCGTCATCTTGCCTCCATGGACTGGCTGCAAGGCATTACCAGAGAGATCGCGCGGTGTGAAACTGTCGACGACGTGCTGACGCGCGCCAGCATGGGAATCGAAGAGGGTATGGGATTCC
>JANWHV010000005.1 GCA_025450255.1 Chloroflexota bacterium
CGTATCCCAGTTGAAGCTATAGCCGGGATGCCGCACGCGGCGACTGACCAGCAGGCCAAGTAGCCCTCCCGCGCCCAGCAGCGCCACGTACGCCAGTTGATACAGGCGTGCGTTGCGATGGTCTATGCCCTTCATCGAGAACAGTACGGCGAAGCCGATCAGCAGCAGCGCCGCGACGGCCTGTGCCGCCATGCCCCAGCGCTGTCGTGGCGTCGACTTCGCCGGGGAGGGCGCCGTTGGCGAAGCCGGCGCGTCCCGACGGTCCGCCGCCCGCCCGCCCTGTACTTCAGTGCGATACGCGGGCTCGTGGTCCGATACACGCATCAGCCCCTCCATGGGGTCCACAATGACCTCTCCTCAACTGACCAGATGAAAGCCCGCTCGTCGCAGCCGCGTCTCGTCGAGTGGCGCCAGGCCCGCGCGCAGGGCATGCCTGCGCCTGTATCCCACGGCCCGCAGCCGCCACCATTCGGCCAGGAGGCCCAGTAACCCGGCGATCAGGATACATATGGAGCCGACCGCGAACCTGGCCAGGGTCTCGCCGCCCGGCGGCTGTATAAAGTAGCGTCGCGGCAGGCTCAGGAGCCCTCCGAGAAGCCAGATCCCGAGCAGGCCCCAGCCGCCGACCAGAATGGCGCCGGGCGCCAGCATACGCACCCGCGGCGAACTTTCCTCGCCCGCGGCCTCCTCCAGCAGATGGGTAAGAAAGCCGAACAGAAAGAGCATGACGCCCAGCAGGTAGTAACTGTGGAAGTGCCCGACCACCCAAAGCGTATTATGAAGGCGGAAATTGAATGGAATCAGTACATCAAGGACGGCGGCGATGCCGCCGATCAGCCAGCCGGAGAATCCCGCGTAGATCAGGACCGAGCCCAGGGTCCAGCGGAAGTTTGAGCGCCATACCAGGAGCAGGGCGCCGAAGATCGTGACCACGAGCGAGCCGGCGACCGCCGCGTAGGTGATCCCCTCACCGGCCACGTCCAGGGCCAGCGGCTGCGCGAAATCCATGTACAGGTGATGGAAGTAAGCGGGCAGCACGAAGATCAATATCGCCAGCCAGGCCACCACCACCGGCCGGGTGGTCGGCCACTCGCGGTGGGCATAGCGCGGCATGATCGCGTACACCATCCCGGCGGCCAGATAAATGGCGACGTTGGCGATGCTGTGCCCAAAAAAGTAGGTAATGCTTTTGGCCCACAATGGGTCAAGTCCCACGCCGGCGTTGGCCAGGTGACCTAAAAGGCCGAGGCCAATCACCGTGCCCGAAGCGGCGATGATCACGCCCTGGATGGCGCTGATCGTCGCGATCAGCACCGCAGGCGGCGGGATACCCTCCGGTGTGCCATGCCCATCTCCCTTGCGCCACAGCATGGGTAACGCCAGCGCCTGGGAGAGGCTGCCGTAGGTCCGAATGGCCTCGATCAGTACGACGAGGCAGAACAGGCCGAAGGCGAAGCCGACCAGGAGATCGCCGAGCAGGAACAGCGCCGTACTCCAGGCGGGCCACCAGCCGAAAAAGGGCAAGGGATAGAGGAATGTCCAGCCGGGAGCGAAACCGCCCCATAACGTACTGATCGCCACGCACAGCACGCCGACCATGGCGATCCCATAGGTCAGAAGCATGGGAAGCGGATCGAGCGGCAAGGTCGGCTGCAGCACAAACCAGAGCGCGGCCATCGTGCCAAGCAGTGCCGCCGTAACCATGCCCGTGCCATGCAGGGTCAGCACCGCGTAGAACTGTTGCGAACTCAGGGTCAGAATACCGGCCTGCTGCGAGCGCATGGTGAGACCCAGCAAGCCCATGACCAGAAACAGCGCCACGACCGTGGCCAGGTAGAGCAGGGTCACGCGGCGGGCGGTATCCGGGTTGGTCGTCGCGGGTGACCGCGTGATAGGTATAGTCAGAGCATTCGATACGATCGCCATGCTAGACCCTGGTGACCGTGAGCGGTATTTCCATCACGTCGTGCGACATCCCGCAATACTCCAGGCAGCGGACGATGTAGGTTCCCGGCGCGCTGAAGGTCACCACCAGGTGGTTGGTGTAGTCCGGCATGGCCTGGACCTGGGCGATCAGTACGCCGTGCGGATCATAGAGCCCAAAGCCATGATTGACATCACCCGAGGTCACCGCGAAGTTCACCTTTTGTCCCGCCGTGAAGCTGGTCCGGCTGATTTGCCAAACGTATTGATAGCCGACGGCCTGGACATTCATCGCCTGGGCCGTTCCCACGTTGCCGGGGTAGGGCAGCCCGAGCAGACTGGCGGCGACCGCGGCCGCGGCCGTGAACACGACAACCATTAGCCAGTATCGACGGATCACGTACCCCGGCTTGGTCACCTCCGCATAGGTGAGCGCCGGCCCATGCGCATGCCGCGCGACGGCGATCATCACGGCCACCACGCCAAGGGTCAGCACCAGGAAGATCACGCCGACCGCGAGTTGCACCGAACCGATATCCGGCATGTCCATCCTCTTCTCTTTTCGCGCCGGTCATCCGCAATAGTGAGTGTACGATGGCGCTCAGCCGCGAGGCTGTGACTTATGTCACAGTCTCGGCACGCCGCCTGTACCATACTGATGCTGTTTGGTGCGCCTGTGTTAACCCGGAATAGCAACCTGGAATAAGAGATTCGAGATGAAGGTCGTTCCGGCGCGTTACGCGCTTTTCAGCGGCTGCGCGGTCGAGCACCCAGGCTCGCCGGCGCGGCGGTCAACCATCGCCCTGGCGAGGGTGCTGGGGATCGAACTGTGGGAGGCGCCGGCGCGGGGCTGCTGTGGGGCCAGAGTGGACCGTCCAGCCGATGAAACAACACTGCGCGATCTGGCGGCGCCGCTCATCGAGGCGACCAGCCAGGGGCTGGCAATCGCGTGCCTCTCTCCCGGGTGTCGGCAGGTGATCGCCTACCATGTGCGTCCGACGGACCAGGGCATACCCGCGGCCGATCCCAAGGCCGCGCCGCCGCGAGTAATGGATATTATTCAGCTCCTTACCCGGGAGGACGATCCGGATCGGCTGACCAACGCTCTGGTGAGATCGTTGTCGCCCCTGCGGGTGGCGCTGCATAGCACCTGTCACGGTGACCATATCCCGTTATCCGATTCGGCGCCGCAGCGGTCCAGCCTTGTCGGCGCCCCAGGCGCGTCCAAAGAGGCCGGCGGAGCGGCGGAACGTGCCGCCACCGTGCCGCCGGCCGAGGCGCTTGCCGGCCTGATCGCCGTGTCGGGCGCCGAGCCGCTGGCGGATGTCAGCGTAGCAGGCCACTGCGCGGAAACACCGCTTCTGCCGGCGCCGGTCGGCGGCAATGCGGAAGCGCCGCCGTGTCTGGCGGTGGCGGCAGAGACGGGGATCGATGTGCTGGTCACCCCCTGCTTTCTTTGCTTCGGCACGTTAAACGAACGACAACGCTGGCTGAGCCGGGATGATCCGGCACGGTCCGTGCCCGTGCTGCACCTGGCACAGTTGCTCGGCATGGCCTGTGGGGCGGCTCCAGTGGACCTGGAACTAAGGCGCGTCACGGCCCGCGCCCGGCACATACTGGCTCCGTTTGCCGTCTAATCGCCGGCGGATCAAATTGGGCAAAGGAGCCGTCAAGGATCAGTTCCAGCCCGGTCGCCGTTCTTGCCTCGGGGGACAGCCCAATTCGGCCGCCCAGTGCCGGGCTTGCCGCGGAAGGCCGACATCGAATGGGTGGCGTGGAACACCCGATCCCACGCCACCCCAGGGTCCAACCACTGATTTCGCTACTTGATGCGTGCCATATCACGCCTACTTCGCGGTTACGATGACCTGTCCGATCATCCAGGGATGCGGTGTGCAGCTATAGGTAAAGACGCCTACCTTGTTCATCACGATCGAGGCCGAGGCGCCGGGCTGAACCAGGCCCGTATCCCAGTGACCCGTACTCGATGTAGCTGTATGCGCCAGTGCGCCGGTGTTGACCCAGGTCACGGTCGTCCCGACCGGCACCGAGATACGATTCGAGGTCAGATTGTCCTCGTTCTTGAAGTTGGGGAGCCCCTTCGCCACGAAGCCGTAGTCGATCATCGCCACTTTGCTCGTGTGTACGATAGGGCCACTAATAGTTACCACGGTCCACGCCGGCTTTGGCGCGGGCGGCTGCGGGATCACCTTGCCGTTCGCCGGGCCTCGTAGGCTGAACACCCACACGGCATCGCCGATCTTCGACCCGATCAGGGAGTTGCCGCCGGCGGCAATGGCCACGTACTGGACCCCGTTGACATCGTAGGTCATGGCCGGCGCATCGGCGCCGTAGCCGGTCTGCCCCTTCCAAAGCACCTTGCCAGTCCTGGCGTCATAGGCATTGAACCAGCCATCTGGCTGCCCATTGAACACCAGGCCGCCGGCCGTCGTCAGCGCACCGCTCCCCTCACCCAGCGGCATCTTCGTCTTTACCTGCCAGGCAATCTTGTTAGTAGTAGCATTGATCGCGGTGAATGTGCCGCTACGATGGGCTCCTATCAGGGTATTAATCGGCGAGGTGCCGAAGTAGAACTTCCCTTTCTCAAAGACCGCCAGCTTTGCCGAGTTGTTCACCCCGTCGAACGGCCATATGCTGGCGCCTATATAGAAGTAATGGGTTTGGGGATTGTAGGCCATGGGGGACTGCACGACGCCGCCTTCAAAGAGTGGGGCAAACACCGTGTCAAGGTCGGTGATCGGGTCATAGATACAGGCCGAACGGAGGAAGCCCTGGACATGTTCACCGCACTGCGGCATTACCGCGTCGCCTATCGGGTAGGGCTGTGTCGCCGCGGTACGTTGCGGCGGATACTGCGGCACCGCCTTCTCGTGGATGCCAATAAGGGGCTTGCCATCGGTCCGATCGAGTATATAGACCCAGCCGGTCTTGCCGATCTCGGCGATACCCTTTCGCAAGTGCCCGTGCAGAGTGAGGTCAAACAGCACGGTCGGGCTGGGCAGGTCGAAGTCCCAGATGTCGTGATGCACTGCCTGGAAGTACCAGGCCAGCTTGCCGGTCTTGAGATGCAGCGCCACGATGGACGCGGCAAACAGGTTGTCGCCCGGGCGGGTGCTGCCCTGGAGATCAGGACCGGCGTTCCCGGTGCTGAAGTACAGCAGGTCGAGCTGCGGATCGATGGCCACGTTGACCCAGATCGGCGCGCCGCCATTCAGGTAGGCGTTGCTATTGGCCGGCCAGGTGTTACCGCCGATGTCATGGGGACCGGGAATGGTGTAGAAGCGCCACAGTTGATTACCGGTCGCCGCATCGAGGGCGTAGAACCGGCCACGCGTGCCGTATTCGCCACCGGTGGCGCCGATATAGACGACGCCGTTATAGTAGACGGGCGCCGCGGTGAAGCCATAACCATCCTGCCAATTCACGAGGTGGTTGCTCCAGACGCGCTTTCCGGTCGCCTGGGAGACGGCCACGACCGTTCCATCAACCTGGCCGGAGTAGACCAGTCCCTGTCCCAGCGCGACGCCACGATTGTCCCAGCCACAGCAGATCGTGGTGATCTTCTGAGGGAGATGGGAATCGTAGGCCCAAATCCGGGCGCCGGTGACCGCATTATAGGCAAAGATGTCATCGTTGCCGCTGGGGATATACAGCACGCCGTCCCGCTCTACCGGCGTCGCTTCCAGAGAGTATTTGCTCCCCGTCCCCGAGCCAAGATGGGCCATCCACGCGGGTTTGAGGTTGGCGACGTTCCAGGTAGCGATCTGATCGAGCGTCGAGTAGCGCTCGTTGGTCAGATTACCGCCGTTGGTGACCCAGTTAGTGCCGATCGGTTGCGTGAGCTGCGCATCGATGACGGAGTCCGCCGCGGGCTGGGCCGCGGTTGCCGGCACAAAGATGCCGGCGACAAGCAATACCGTCGCCAATACCATCGTGGCCATCCGTCGCACGAGGAACATACCATCTACCCTTTCGTGTATGCGTTCGCTTTACCAGAGCACCCAGGATCGTGGTCACGAGGCTCAAGCTTGCCCATCCATGATCTCCAGGGATCAAAGATGTTTATTGGCTGTTCTCCACCAATGGATCCTCCTTTGCCTCTGCTTCCAACCGCGATCTCGCGCGGTACTGCCGACCCTCTTCGTGAGCCGATGATTCCTGGCCTGCTTAGAGCGAGAGAGTCTTGCGCCACCGGATGGCGTAGGGCGTGCTCGGCAGGGCAATCCGGCCGATCAGGTCCCCCTGCTTCGTGCGTTGCACGTAGAGCGTGCCGAAGGATCCGCTGCCAAAGACGCTGTACAGCCCGATGGCCATGACATCGTGCGCGGTCAGGTGGAAGTTATAGAGGAAGGCCGTCCAGGTCGATTGTTGGCCGTGCGCATCGTAGCTGTTGAACTGGGCCACACCCTGGAGATAGCCCAGCGAGTTGATCTCGATCGCCATTTGGCCGTGGGCGAGACGCGCCTTCTCGGCGACGGTTTGCATCATATATTGGCCGGGGTAGCGCATGGCGATCGTGCGGTCGACTCGATACTTCGCCGGCGTCGCCACCGTCGTGGGGCCCGTGGTGGCAAGCACTGTAGCGGGGCTGTGCCAAATCAGAACGCTACCCAACCCCATCGCTATCATGGCGAGACAAAGCACTGCCCGGATTGAGCGCATCGCAAGAATCCCTTCGCCGGCCATACTTCTCTCTACACGCCGCGGAGATGTATCCTTCGATCAACACTACGCCCACGCTCGTCCCGCCACCGTGACTTTTGTCACATGATGCTGACGCGGCGTCGTTGTGGATCCTGGGCCGCCTTCTGGGCCGCCCGTGACTAAAGTCACGGAAGGCAACCTTGTGGCGTCGTATGCTGGCGGTGGCCGCGAGCGCTGGGCATGTGAGCAGCGCGGTGGTCCTCGTGATTGGAGACAAGCGGCCCCTGAGCAGCAGGTTGTTCGGGGGGAACTCCAGTTCGAGTAAGGGAGAACGCCCGGCGGATCGGGCCGACCGCGAAAGGAACGGAGAATGGTGGATCTCAAAGAATATGAGGTCTGGTTTGTAACCGGAAGTCAGCACTTGTATGGCGATGAAGCCCTTCAGAGGGTAGCGGATCACGCGATCGCCATCGCTCAGGGCATGACCCAATCCAAGAGAGTTCCCGTACAGATCGTACTCAAGCCGGTTGTGACGACACCCACGGCGATCCAC
>JANWHV010000006.1 GCA_025450255.1 Chloroflexota bacterium
CAGCACGAAGATCGAGGCTACGATGGCCGGCATCACGAGCAGAATAATGAGAATACCCAGGCGCCGCCGCTGTACCAGGGCCCGCAAGGTCAAGGCGACGATAGCCCTCACTTTAGCCCACCAGATAGCGGAAGACACTTTCGAGATCCTCGTCGAGGCCCTCGATGCTGATGAGGCGCGACTCTGCTTGTTGGGCGGCAAGCGGGAGCGCGCGATGAAACTCCATGGTGGCGTTTGTTTCGATCAGCAAGCGCTCGCTCTCTACTTTCACGCTTCTCGTACTGCCGACTTGTATCAGGCGCGCGGCGAGCGCTCGCGGTTCGGTGCACTGCACGTTCACGCGAATGGGGCGGTCATCCATCAAGGCGCGAATGGCATGGAAATTGCCCTCGGCCGCAAGCCTGCCGTTGACGATGACCAGAATATTGGAGCCTATTCGCTCGACCTCATTGAGGATGTGCGACGAGATCAGCAGCGTCCTGCCCGCTTCGCCAAGGCGTGTGAATACTTCCATCAAGGTCAACCGCTGCCGCGGATCGGCTCCCGTCAACGGCTCGTCAAGGAAGAGCACTTCGGGGTCGTTCACGAGTGCCTGGGCGATCTTGACGCGCTGCCGCATGCCCTTCGAGAAGCCGCCGAGCCTTCGGTCCTTGGCATCCAGCATATCCACGGTCGCAAGGGCTTCGAGCGCCGCATGCCGAGGCTGGGCAATCTTGTGCAACTTCGCGGCGAGCTCGACGAACTGAAGGGCCGAAAGGAATGGATACAGGCTGTCCTGCTCGGGCACCAGCGCGATACGGCGGTACAGTGGCGGATTATTCCGCACGGGCTGGCCGAGCACGCGCACTCCGCCCCTGCTTGCCCGCAACTGTCCTGTCAGCAGCTTGAGCATGGTCGACTTGCCGGCACCATTTGGGCCGAGTAGTGCCGTGACGCCAGGAAGTACCGTAAAGGAGAGGTCGGAAACCGCCACCTTGTCGCCATACCACTTACTTACACTGAAAGCCTCAATGGCGGGGCGATCGGCGCCCGCGATCGCGGCGCCCCGATCGTCTGTAGACGACAGTAACGCGTTCGGCGCGCTCATGAGTCCATCAGTCGCCGATAGCGGCGGAGCAGAAGGAGCAAGCTGGCCGCCGTAACCAGGAGCAGGGTGATTAAGTAGGCCCAACCGTCGACAGTCAGCGCGTCCCTGGCGTTCGCGCCTGAGACGTCTTGAAGGGGAGGCAATCCGAACAGCCAGCGCACGGTGCGTGGACCCAGGTCGAGCAGATCGGCGAGTATGAATTTTTCGTGCCCGGGAAACTGCAGTGCGTAGGCGATGAGGCTGAACAGGACGGCGCCCACGAGTAGGACACCGATAAACGCTCCGCCGGAGTAGGCGCGCCGGTCGCTGAAACTGGATACAAAGGAAACCAACGCGGCGAAATAGCCCGCGAGCAGTAGCCCCGACACCATAATATGGCCGAGGTCGTGGGTGTGTTCTCGAACGTAATCCGCCGTCGAGACCGCCAGCAACGCCTTGCCGATGAAAAGGAGCACCATCGGCAGCAGGGTGATCAGGAGGAGCAGCGCGGTAAGGCCCGCAACGCGCGCCAGGACGTACTGCACGCGGGTTACCGGCGCCGTGAAATACAGCGCCAACACGCGCTCCCGGCGGTCAGGGCAGAACATTTCAGGCCCCACCATGCCCGCGAACAGCAGCAGAAACAGTTGAATTGTCTGTGTTTCCAGTTCCACGTACGACGGAATATTCGCGTCATTGGTCCGGGTCAAAATCTGCACTGCCAGGAAAATAGTGATGGGCACATTCGAGAGGATGATAAGCAGTTGTGGAATGACTTTGGCGCGGAGTGGCCGCCGAATGCCCAACCCGTGCGCGATCGCTCCGCGAAACATCGTCCAGAAGCCGTGCGACGGGCCAAGTCGCACGCCCTCATAGTGCTGATACCCACGATCAATGATCCGCGCCGCGCCGCCCAATCCCTGGTCGTTCATCCCGCGCCGCCGGCCGTGGATTCAACTTCGGCCGGATTCGCCGGACCAATCACGGTCTTCAGGCCCGGCGAATCCTCGCCCGCCAGATAGACGTCTTCCAGCGAGCGCACCCGGCGCTTCAGGTAGGTCAGTGCCGACCCCGTCTCGACGGCGGCGTAACGAATAACATCGTAGACGTCCGGCGAATCGAAATCGACACGCAGCTCATGATCCAGCAACTCGACGCCGATTCCGCGCGCTCGCACCGCCTCGGCGAGCACCTTCGGGGAATCCGGTGTGCGCACGGTAATGACCGAGGTCGCAATCATCAGGTCGCTCAAGCTGCCCTGTACCATGATGCGCCCGCCATTAATGATCGCCACGCTGTCCGCGACGCGCTCGATGTCCGACAGCAGATGGGACGAAAGCACGACGTCGATCTCCATTTCATGCGCGATACGGTCGACAAGAGCGAGCATCTCATCGCGCCCCGCTGGGTCAAGTCCGTTGGTCGGTTCGTCGAGCAACATCAGCTTCGGATCGTGGACGAGCGCTTGCGCCAGCTTAATCCGCTGCTTCATGCCTGTGGAGAAGCCGCCGATCGCTCGGAATCGCTCTTCGCCGAGTCCGACGTGATAGAGCGTGTCGTTTGCCCGCTGAATGGCGACTCGACGCGGCAAACCGTGCAATTCGCCCATATAGCGGACGAAGTCCTGTGCCATCCAGTCTTTTGGCAGACAATCGTGCTCTGGCATGTAGCCGACGATTGCGCGAAGGGCAAGAGGATCGCGCGAAGCGCTCAAGCCCGCCACGTATGCCTCGCCGCTGTCCGGCCGCAGCAGACCAAGCAGCAGCCGGATGAGCGTGCTCTTGCCGGCGCCGTTGGGTCCGAGCAAGCCCGTGCATCCGGCGCCCATGACGACGGTGGCCTGGCTGAGCGCCTGCACGCGGCCAAATCGCTTGCTGAGGTCGCGTGTCTGGACGACCGGCTGCCCTGAAGCTGGGGATTCCACGACTGTGGCCGCCGGCGTGATCATAGGCGCATTCTCACCCCAATATGCCGGATGCGTCAAGCACCTCATTGCCGGGCGCGTTCGGCCCATGCCACCGCGCGCAACGGAGCGGTCAGGAGTGCATCGACTCGACGCGACGCCAGGCGCAACGCGAGAGGTCTAGCAAGTAGGGCAGCGTGCGCCGATATCCGCGCATCGCCTTTGCGCGAAACGCCAGGGGAGATTTGTTCTATAAAATTAGGTTAATACACCTCGTTTTGGCCAACATGTCGCCATAATAACGCCAAAAATAGAGAAACTGCCACAAATGCTTGCGGCACGCGGGTATTTGATGGTAGGATATTGCCGCAAAAGGGGCGAACATATGCCAGCAATCGGCGTTTCTCGAAGCGAGCTTGCAGTCCTCGACGCGATCCGCGATCGAGGCAGCATTTCGCGTGGCAGCCTGTCCGCGGTCGTCGGATTGAGCCCTGCCATGACAGCGCGTATCGTGCAACGGTTGCGTGACATCGGCCTGGTCCGCGAATCAGGACGCCTCGTTGCGAACGGTCCCGGCCGGCCGACGCTGCTGATTGAGCTGCACCCAAACGCGGCGCGCATCGCCGGCGTGGACGTAGGGACGGAGCTTATCCACCTGGTACTCGCCGACGTCCATGGCACAATGCAAAACTATCGTGAGCTGCCCAGCGGCATGTTGGACGGCATGACTCACGATCAGATCGTGGTCGCGCTGGCCGCCGCTATCGACGAGTTCGCGCGCGACTCCGCGACCGACCTGGCTGAAATCGCGGTGGCAGGCGTAGCGCTTACCGGTATTATCGACAGCCTGAAGGGTGTGTGTGTATTGCGCAGTCATACTCCAGGCTGGGAGAGGTTCGAATTGGCGGACCGGCTGGGAAAGGCGCTCAACATGCCGGTGGTGCTGGGTGAAACGTCGCGGGCAAAGGCCGTGGCCGAGCTACGCCTTGGCGGAGGTCGCGGCGCCAGAAACTTCTTGTATGTCGACGCGGGCACCGCTATCGGCGCCGGCATCGTGATCGACGGGAAGCCGTATCGCGGCGAGGGTGGGCTGGCCGGCGAGCTGGGACATATCACCGTCGATCCGAACGGTCCTCTGTGCCGTTGTGGGAACCGCGGCTGTATACAGGCAAGCTCGTCGGCGCGCGCCCATGTACACCAGGCGCGCGAGCTACTGCGCGGCGGCGTCTATTCGGCGCTTTCCGCAGACAGCGATTCGCTCGATTTGGCCGCGCTCATGACCGCCGCCAATAGCGGCGACAAAATGGCGCTTGGCCTGTTGACCGAGGCCGGGGAGCGGCTGGGTGAGGCGATCAGTATGGCCCTGAACCTGCTTGGCATTGAGCTTGTAATCCTCGGCGGCTCGTTGATCCAGGACAGCGACGTGGTGCTTGAGGCCGCGACACGGGTTGTACGCCTGCGTGTCTTGCCGGTTGTCGGCCGCGAGCGCATTTTGGCGCGCAGTATTCTTGGCCGCGAGTCGGGCGCGCGCGGAATCGCCATTCAGGCCGCGGACTGGCTCTTCGACGCGCCGGCCAAGCGAGTGTTCGGGCGCGGTCGGGCCGGTAACGGATTCAACGGATACGCGACGCAGGTGGAGAAGACGTTTGGCAGTGCGTAGCCACGCGAGTTAGCGCCTGACTCATGGGCCGGCGTACCTGTTGCGCGGACAATGAGTCGTTCGCCAAGGCATGGAGGGATTGTATGTTGGATGAGCGCATCAGGGACATTGCGACACAGTCAAACGACGCGGTGGAGGACCTCAGCCAATTCTCGGACCCCGACCTGCTCAGGCGCATCGTTCTTGATTTTCGCCAAATGAAGAGCTTCGTCGACGCGCCGCTGGTGATGGCTCGTGCCGAGGGCATCTGGTACTGGGACGTCAATGGCAAGCGCTATCTGGACGGCATATCCGGCGTCTTCACGGTGAACGTCGGCCACGCGAACCCGCGCGTGCTGGCGGCGTTGCACCGCCAGATCGACCGGATCTGTTTCGCGCCGCCGCTCCACGCCACGAACGTGCCCGCCGTGCAACTCGCGAACCTCGTCGCCGAGGTACTGCCGGGC
This sequence comes from Chloroflexota bacterium, assembly GCA_025450255.1. Next base: position 5,076 of record JANWHV010000006.1, read on the forward strand.
GATCTCAACACCGTGAAGCTTTTGTCCGGCGGCTCCGAGGCGACCGAGGCGGCGATGAAGCTGGCCCGCCAGTATCATCGACAAACCGGAAACCCGCTCAAGTATAAAATCGTGAGCCTGTACAAGGGTTATCACGGCGCCACGCTGGGCGCGCTGTCCGCAACCGGCCTGCCGCGACGAAAGGCGATTTTCGAACCCACGCTGCCGGGATTTCTGAAGGCCATGCCCCCATCGTGCCATGCGTGCCCATTCAACTTGCGCTACCCGACCTGCGGGATCACCTGCGTGGATCAAATCGAGCATATGATCGAGCTCGAAGGGGCCGAAACCGTCGCCGCCGTGATCATCGAGCCCATCAGCAACACGGGAGGCATTACCACGCCGCCGCCCGAGTACCTGCCCCGCCTGCGCGAGATATGCGACCGTCACAACGTTTTGTTGATCTTCGACGAGATTATCACGGGCTTCGGCCGCACCGGCCAGATGTTCGCGTCGCAGACGTTCGGCGTGCTGCCGGACATCATGTGCATGGGAAAGGGCATGGGATCGGGGTACAGCCCGCTGGCCGCGATTGCCTTCCGCGATCATGTCGCCGCCGCGTTCTGGGGCGAGGAAGCCGAGAACATCGACTTCGCGCACGGCCACACCTTTGGCGGTAACCCTGTCTCCTCGGCGGCCGGCGTCGCGGCGATCCACGAGATTCTCGACCAGGATCTCTGCGCCAATGCCAGGGCAATGGGTGAGCATCTGCGGCAGCGCATTCAGGAGCTGGCGCCGCTGGACGCGATCACGGATGTGCGCGGCAAAGGCCTGCTGATCGGCATGGGACTGGCACGGAGCGCCCGCGACGGTATCCCCTTCGCGCCTAACCTCCGCTTTGGACAGCGGGTCGGCCGCCGCGCCATGGAACGCGGCCTTATCGTGCGCGCCGATCCGGATTGGATTGCCCTGGCGCCGCCTTTGATCATCACGCGCGCCGAGGCGGATCACCTGTTCGACCTCTTCGCAACCTGCCTCCGCGACGAGCTAGCCGAAGTTCGAAACGCGAGTTGAAGTTTCACTCGTGGCACGAGGTTTGATGAATACGCGCGCGGCAGGCAGATCGGCCTGGGAGAAGGCTCCATGGCTATAGCCACTGGTCGCCAATCCTCGGCCGAAGGACGCCGTAATTTCAAAACGGCGATGGTGTTCCTTTCACCGTGGCTGCTCGGCATGCTGGGGCTCTGGCTGGTGCCTACGGTGCTGTCCCTGTATTTCGCCTTCACCGACTATACGGGGGCGGTATGGCCTCCACATTGGATCGGGCTGGACAACTTCGCCAATATGTTCAACGGGACGGATCCCGATTTCCAGAATAGCGTGACGGTTACGATCTGGTGGATCGTGGTCAGCGTACCCGCTGGGCTCATCGTCGGGCTTGGCTTGGCGATGCTTCTGGCCTGGCCGGTCCGTGGCATCGGACTCTACCGCACCATCTTCTTCGTGCCCTCGCTGGTGCCGTTCGTCGGCAGTACGCTGTTGTTTCTCTGGCTGTTCAATCCGCAGGCCGGCTTGGTTAACCAGATTCTTGAATGGTTTCGCCTTCCCAGGCCGGGCTGGTTCACCGACCCAAACTGGGCGCGACCAGGGCTGCTGTTCCAGAGCCTGTGGGGCGCGGGCGCGACGATGATTATTTTTCTGGCCGGGTTGCAGAATGTGCCGGAGGAACTGCACGAGGCGGCGCAAATTGACGGCGCTAACCCTGCCAGGCGTTTCTGGCATGTGACGCTGCCGTTGCTTACGCCGACCATTTTCTTCAATCTGTTGCTCTGCATGATCAACGCCTTTCAGTACTTCGCGCAGGCGTTTGTCGTCTCCACATCGCCGAATGACTTTGGCGGGGCGGGCGAGGTTGGCGGGCCGGTAGGGTCCACGCTCTTTTTCTCGCTGCATATTTATGACCAATCCTTCATCCAGGGCAACGTCGGATACGCGTCCGCCCTGGCGTGGGCGCTGACGCTCGTGGTAGTGATAATTACCCTGGTCGTCGTCCGAACCTCTGGAAAATGGGTTCACTATGGCAACTAGCGAGCAGGGCCACTCCGCGCTGCGCCGTGACGGCGCCGAGGCGTCCGTGCAGTTAGCCGCGGCGCGGTATCGCCGGGCGCTGCTTCGGCGAAGGCTGCGGTCCCTGCGCCGCCACGCTGTTCTGCTTGCTGTCGCCGTGCCGTTTCTGATCCCCATGTACTGGTTGGTGATCAGCGCCTTCAAGACGAACGCGGACCTTACCAGTCTCCCTCCCACGCCGTGGCCTAACCCCTGGACCTTGCGCGACCTCAAGAGCGCCGTCGGAGTCGACGGTTTCTGGACATACGTGGGAAATACCGCCTACATCACCATATTTAACGTCATCGCGACCGTCGTTTCCAGCGCGATCATCGCCTACCCCTTTGCGCGTATTCGGTTCAAGGGCCGTGAGATACTCTTCGCGTTCGTGCTGGTGACGCTGATCCTGCCACCATGGACGACCCTTATCCCAACCTACTACCTGTACAAATGGATCGGCTGGCTCGGCACCTTGCGTCCGCTCACCTGGCCCGCGCTTACCGGCAACTCGTTCTTCATCTTTCTGCTCAGGCAGTTCATGATGACCATTCCGTACGACCTCTCCGATTCAGCGCGTATCGACGGCTGCTCGGAGTACCGCATCTTCTGGCACATCGTGCTGCCGTTGATCAAGCCGGCCCTGGCGACCACTGCCCTGTTTACGTTTCTGTGGACCTATAACGACTTCTTCAACCCGCTCATCTTCTTGAATGACCCCAGCAACTACACGCTTTCGCTCGGCGTCTATCAGTTCGTTATTAACCACGGCGTACAGGACATTGGAGCCATTCTGGCCTATTCGCTGATCCTTACCATCCCGCCCGTCGTCCTGTTCTTCTTCACGCAGCGGACCATGATCCGCGGCGTAACCATGAGCGGCCTGAAGTTTTAGGGGAAGGAGGCTGATCGAGGCTGCCCGGCTCGCGTACATCGCGTATCCGCCACGTGAATCCCCCGGCCACTCGCGCCGGCCGCGGAAAACCTTCATAAAGGAGCTTTGACATGCGCCACGCACTACAGCGCCGTACCCCGACTCTGTTGCTGACGGCCGCCCTGGCGGGCACGCTGCTCGGCGCCCAATCCGCGTCAGCCAAACCCGCCGGCTCCGGCCCCGACATGAACGTAACGCTCTCCGTCTATACCTGTTGCGGCTCCTTGCAGGGCTTTAACAGCAACGATCCCAGCAATCC
>JANWHV010000007.1 GCA_025450255.1 Chloroflexota bacterium
CCGACAAATCGACGTCTGGGACCGCGCCATACTGCAGCACGGGCCACTTCACGGTAAGCTGTTGACCTGGCGGTATACGCGCGGCGATTTCGGGCGACACTTGCGCTCGGCCGATCAGAGACATCTGGCGTTCTCCTCGCGTCACATTGGTCGTGGGCTCTTGCGCCCTATTTCCCTATTGAACATAGCAGGGTTGGCGCGTCCTCCCTATTCAGACTACGCTAGATGGCGCATCCGCAATAACCCTGATTCGCCGCGCATGTTTAGTGCGTCTCACACCGCGTACAGCCGCCGCTTGGAGAAGATCGCGTAATGGCTAACGGCATTTCAGTACACCAGGGTCGACTGGCCGCTGTGTCACTGGAGGCCGAGTTGCCGTGGGCCGCCGGCATTATCGCCGCCGCGGTGCTCTTCTATCTTGTGTCCAGCACCGCCGTTAGTCTGGTGTTGCTGGTTGCGCTTGCTATTCCTTGCTGGTACCGCCCGTCGATAGCGATTGCGCTCGTGCCGCTCGCCGTACCGTTGCACATGCTGCCCAAGATATTTCATACCAATCACCCACGCAGCTTCTCGCTGGGCGAAATCGTGATCCTTCTGCTTACCGTAATCGTGCTGGTCCAGCAGATGCTCTCGGCGCAGGCTCGCCCACGAGATGTGTCGTTGGTCCGCCACTTCGTCCCGTCAACCCCGTTTCTCGGTCCGGCGGTCGCCTTTCTCCTGGCGGCGACCGTGGCGACCCTTGCGGCGCGTTTCCATACGGTCGCATTCCGTGAGTACCGCGAAATGATCGTGGAGCCGATCGTGTACTACTGGCTGATTTCACAGCGTCTGAACCATGCCGTGGGCGCCGCAATGCTGGCGTTGTCGGTCGTGGCGGCGGGCACGGTTGTATCGGTCCTTGGCGCGCTTCAGATCCACTTCCGACCTCAGGACATGGCCTTCGCGCAAAATCTCGTCCCGCCCCAGCGCCTGGTGGTGGCGGTGTATGGAAACGAGAACAATCTTGGCTTGTTGATCGATCGCGCGTTGCCCATGGCATTGGCGCTGGCGCTGGCGCCGGGTTGGATTGCCCTATTCACGCGCGGCCAGGACGCCCGCCCAACCTTGTTCGTTGGCCGGCTCGTCCAGGGCGGCTTGCTGATCGCCAGCGCGTTGATGCTGTACATCCTCTATCGCACCCAGTCGCGCGGCGGGGAGGCGGCCACGGCGCTGTGCGCCGGCATTCTCTTCGTGGTGTGGCAGATAAGACGACCAGTCGTCCTGGGCATCGGCGCGGTCGCCGTGGCGATTGCGGCATTTCTGGCGCGGCATCGCATTGCCTCATACGCGCAGGGTGGCCACGGATTCTCAAACGATGCGCACCAGTCGATTTGGCAAAGCGCGCTCAGAATGATCCGCGATCACCCCGTCTTCGGTGTAGGACCCGACAACTTTCTTTATTACTACTCAAACGACAACACGTGCGCGCCCGGCCACATTGCCCACTGGTACTACGTGCAGGCAGGCACGAACTTCGAGCGCTGCATCTCCCACCCGCACAACATGTTCATGGACTATTGGCTGAGCACGGGAATACTGGGGCTCGCCGCCGGGCTGACATTGCTTGCCATGGCCGTCGTGCTGGGCGCGCGCGCCTACCGCCGCGCGAACGGCGCGCTGAAGGGGCCGATTCTTGCCGCGCTCGTCGCCCTGGCGGCGTTCGTCGCGCACGGCCAGGTGGACAACTCTTACTTCTTGCCGGATATGGCGGTATATTTCTGGCTTTGTCTCGGCATCATCGCCGTTGCTCAAAACGACGCGGCGAGCGGGACCACCGATCGTCCGGCGTCCTGGCGCGGCGCGGAACCGGACGCGGCGGCACTGGAAAACGGGGCGCCAGACTCGAGCTAGAACGTCGTATTGAAATTCTTGTTGATGTAGGTCGCGATTGAATCAACCGCCGACTGCATAGTCGGGAATACAGTGAAGAACGCTACCACGCCGATGGCGATGATGATCGTGAATTCCATCAATACCAGCGTTTCCTCGGACAGCAACGTATTGCGAATGGTGTCGAATAGCTGTTCAAAGGGCGTGGCGCGGCGCACCCGCACCGACGGAGTGGCCGGCATGCGCACGCGCACTCGCGGCGCCGGTGTGGCGCCCTGGGCCAGAGCCTGCTGGTCGTCTTGCATTGATGACGGAGACGTCGCCATTAGTTACTTCTCCTCCAGGTCAGATGTACGCTAGGGACGCTACGTCCCGCTCCGTCCTTGCATTGATGTCGCAAACGCTCTGGTTCCTTCAGGCCGCCGTCCTGGTGTATTGGGCCGGCGACGCTGCTATGCTCTGAGTGCAACCCATGTACTAACCGGGAAATTGTAACACCTTTGTCGCGAACCGGGGCGGCTAACGCCGCGGCAGCACAACCGCTGAGGTAATGCCTTCAGTCACAAGCTGGCCGCCCCGGCTTCTGTCGTGCAGCGGGATGTCTCTGGCCTCGATCACGAAGGCGCGCCCCGCGCCGTCCAGGCCTTCGAGTGACCCGCGGTCGTCGATGCAGAATGCCGCCACGACTGGGCCTGTCTTATCGGTCAGGCGGATGCTTCGCACGCCGGTGCCGTCGCGGCCTTGCAACGGATAGTCCGATACCGGCGCGCGCCGCCCCATGCCCCCGCCTGTCAATACGAGCACCGTCGCGCCCCGCGCCACCAGCGGCGACGGCAGCACGGTATCGCCGGCATCGAGTTTGATACCGCGCACGCCGCCGGCCACGCGCTTCGTGGCGCGGATATCCTCCGACGAGAACCGTATCGCTTTACCCTGCCTGGTGTGCAGCAACACCTCCGCGCCATGTCCCGCCGGCTCGACCGCGATGAGCCGGTCGCCCTCCTCCAGATTGATCGCCACGATTGGAGCGTTTCGCGCCTGTACGTATTCGGATGCCGCGGTGCGTTTTACCTGGCCCTGCTCGGTTACGAACAGCAGGAATGGCGCCACGTCCGGGCCAACTGGAATGGCTGACACAACCTGGTCGCCGCGAGCGATTTCCACAAGCGACGTAATCGCCGCCCCGCGTTCGCTGCGTCGTGCCACCGATCCAATCTTGTGTACGGGCACGCCGTGGCAGGCGCCCGACGAGGTGAACAACAGCAGCATGTCGCGCACATTGCACGTAACGTACTGGCGCGACGTTTCACGCGCGCTTGCCCTGCCGCCGAACTGATCGAGCCGCTTAATGGAGCCGTCGTCGCCAAGCGCCACGATCGTCGTCTGGTTGGGAACCAGGTCCTCGATGCTGGTCGGCGCCTCGGACGCGTCGTCGAGAATTCGGGTCCGGCGATCATCGCCAAAGCGCTCCCTGAGATCGCGCAGCTCACCGATCATCAAGTCCAGAATTTTCCTCGGCGAGGCAAGAATAGCTTCTAGCTGTCGCACCAGCGTTTGTACTTCGCGTAGCTCCTCGACGATCTTTTTGCGCTCCAGAGCCGAGAGCCGGGCGAGGCGCATGTCGAGGATGGCGCGCGCCTGGGTGGGCGTCAGGCCCAACTGCTCCACCAGCGCCTTCAGCGCGGCATCGGTGGACTGCGCGGCGCGAATCAGCGCTATGACCTTGTCGAGTGCGTTCAATGCCTTGTTCAAGCCCTCGAGCACGTGGAGCCGGCTGCTTGCCTCATCCAGGTCGAACTGCGTGCGGGCGGTGATTACCGTCCTACGGTGCTCGATAAAGACATTCAGCGCGCGCTTGAGCGGGATTTGGTGTGGACCGCCGTCAATCAAGCCGAGCATATAGATGCCGAAGGTGATCTCAAGGTTTGACTTCTGATACAGCGTCTTGAGTATCTTCGCCGGGTCCGCGTCGCGCTTGAGGTCAATCGCGATACGCATCCCCGAACGGTCGGACTCATCGCGCATCGCGGCGATACCGTCGAGTTTCTTCTCGCGCACCAGCTCGGAAATCGATTCGATAAGTTGGGACTTCTTCACCTGATACGGCAGCTCGGTGATGGCGATTGCCTGGCGCCCCTTACCGTCGCCTTCGATGCTCGCCACGCCGCGCAAGATGATTCTGCCCTGGCCGGTCGCGTAGGCGCGATCGATGCCTTCGCGGCCAACGATGATGCCGCCGGTGGGAAAGTCGGGGCCTGGCAGCACCGTCGCCAGCGCGTCCACCGCGGTGTCTGGGTTATTCGCCAGCGTGATGATTGCGTCGATAAGCTCGCGAATGTTATGGGGCGGCACATTGGTCGCCATGCCGACGGCGATGCCGTCCGCGCCGTTGAGCAGGAAGAGCGGCACCTTGCCGGGCAGTACGGTAGGCTCGCGCATCGAGCCGTCAAAGTTGTCGCCGAACGGGACGGTGTTCTTCTCCAGGTCGGAGAGTAGCTCCTCCGCCAGCGCGGTGAGCCGCACCTCGGTATAGCGCATGGCCGCCGGATTATCGCCGTCGATTGAGCCGAAGTTGCCCTGGCCGTCGACCAACGGGTAGCGCATGCTGAAATCCTGCGCGAGCCGGACCAGCGCGTCGTACACCGCCGTATCGCCATGCGGGTGATACTTCCCCAGCACGTCTCCGACTACGCGGGCACTCTTCTTGTAGGCCGCGTCATGGCGCATGCCCAGCTCGTACATGCCGTACAGCACGCGCCGCTGCACGGGCTTGAGCCCATCACGCACGTCGGGCAATGCGCGTGACGTGATCACGCTCATGGCATAGTCCACGTATGCCTCGCGCATCTTCGCGTCAAGATCGATGTCGAGTACTGAGAGCGCGGGTGCGTCCGCCATCGTTACCTCACACGTCCAGATTGCGCGCCGCGTGGGCGTGCGTTTCTATGAATTTCTTGCGCGGCGGCACCGCGCTTCCCATAAGCATGCTAAATGTTTCGTCGAGCCGGACCACGTCCTCTATCATCACCTTGAGCAGCGTCCTCGTGGCCGGATTCATCGTGGTGCTCCATAGCTGCTCCGGCGTCATTTCGCCCAGGCCCTTGTAGCGTTGGATGTCTACTTTCGATCGGCCGGCTTTTTTCACCAATGCCTGTCGCTGCGATTCGTTGTATACCCAGCTTGCCTCTTTGCCGACCGTGATGCGATAGAGCGGCGGTTGCGCCAGGTAGAGCCGGCCGGCGGTAATCAGTTGCGGCATATGCCTGAATATAAGCGTCAGCAGCAACGTCGCGATGTGCGCGCCGTCTACGTCGGCATCGGTCATCAGGATCAACCTGCCGTAACGAAGCTTTGTCATATCGAAGCCACGGCTTATGCCGGTGCCCAGCGCGGTCACCAGCGACTTAATAGCGTCGCTCTCCAACATCCGCTCGACCGACGTCTTTTCGACGTTGAGAATTTTGCCGCGCAATGGCAGAATCGCCTGGAACCGGCGATCGCGTCCCTGCTTCGCCGAACCACCGGCCGAGTCTCCCTCGACCACGAACAACTCGCAGCGTTCCGCGTCACGCTCCTGGCAATCGGCGAGTTTTCCCGGCAGCGTGCTGATCGACAGCGGATCCTTGCGCACGACGAGATCGCGTGCCTTCCGTGCCGCTTCCCGCGCCCGCGCGCTCAACCAGCACTTTTCAATGATCTTCTTGATATCGTTCGGGCTGCGCTCAAAATGCGCGTTCAAGCCTTCGACCAGGGCAGCATCGACCTGGCTTCGCACTTCGGAGTTGCCAAGCTTTGTCTTCGTCTGCCCTTCGAACTCCGGCTCGAGCAGGCGCACCGAGATTACAGCGCTAAGACCCTCACGAATATCGTCACCCGTGAGGCTCGCGTCCTTGAGCACGCCAGCCTTCCGTCCGAGGTCGTTGAGTACGCGCGTCATCGCCGTCCTGAAGCCGGTCAGGTGCGTTCCGCCGTCGGCGGTGTGGATATTATTGGCGTAGGACAGCACGTTTTCGCTGAAGCCGTCGTTGAATTGCAGCGCGATATCGATCTGCGTGGTGCCCACCAGCTTGTCCATGCTGATCACTGGATGGAGCACGGTGCGATTGGCATTGAGGTGCCGGACGTAACTGGTCAGGCCGCCGTCGAAATAGAACGAATACTCGACGCTCGGCGTGCCGCGCGCGTCGGTAATCTGGGCCGTGAGACGTGGATTCACGTAGCAGCACTCACGGAGCCGTGCGTGGATGAGGTCTAGCTTCCACTCTATCTGGCCAAATACCTTCCGCTCCGGCCAGAAGGTGATCGACGTACCCGTATCGTCCGCGCGCCCGACCCGTTTCACGTCCGCCAACGGCCGGCCCGTCTCATATTCTTGCCTGAAGGTGGCGCCGTTCCGGCGAACCTCCGCTACCAGCCGGCCGGATAACGCGTTCACCACGGACACGCCGACGCCGTGGAGGCCGCCCGACACCTTATAACTATCGGAGTCAAATTTGCCGCCCGCGTGCAATACGGTGAGCGCCACCTCGAGCGCGCTGCGCCCGGTCTTATGCTTGTCGACCGGTATGCCTCGTCCATAGTCGTTCACGGTCACGCTCGAGTCGGCGTTCAGCGTCACGCAGATCCGGTCGCCGAATCCAGCCATGAACTCGTCGACCGAATTGTCGACTACCTCCCACAACAGATGATGGAGGCCCCGAGAATCGGTGCTGCCGATATACATGCCTGGCCGGCGTCTGACGGCGTCCAGACCTTCAAGGATCTGGATTTGGCTCGCGTCATACATGTGGGTCATGTTTCAAGACGACATGGCGGCACATCGCGATAGCCCCCTTATGAAGTAGAACATACATGCTAGTAATATTATTGTCCCATGCCCAAATCGCAGGGTCAAGCGCCTTGTGCGCCGGTAAAAAGCGGTCTGCAAAGCATTCGCGAAATGTCCCACGAAGCGCGGATACATCATGCGCGCACCGCATAACGTAGCACGATTCCATCTCGCTGGGAGGCAGGTTCGTGGTTTGGCGCCGCCTAAATTGTGTAGTGCGACATAGACGCGATTACCAATATATGGTCAAGTAC
>JANWHV010000008.1 GCA_025450255.1 Chloroflexota bacterium
GCTGCTGCTGCTCTATGAACTCGCGGCGGAACGACAAGGCGTGGCGCCGTCAGCACTGCGCGGCACGATCCAGAACGACATTCTAAAGGAATACATCGCGCGCGGCACATACATCTTCCCGCCACGCCCGTCGATGCGCTTGATAACGGATACGTTTGCCTACTGCAACGCGCGGATTCCGCAGTGGAACACGATCAGCATCAGCGGGTATCACATCCGCGAGGCCGGCTCGACCGCGGTCGAAGAGCTGGGCTTTACCCTGGCCAACGGAATCGCCTACGTCGAAAGCGCTCTGCAGGCTGGGCTTAAAATTGAGCAATTTGCTCCCCGCCTATCCTTTTTCTTCAACTCACATATGGACTTCTTCGAAGAAATCGCCAAATTCCGCGCCGCCAGACGGCTATGGGCCACCATCATGCGCGACAGGTTCGGCTGCCACGACGCCGCGTCCCAGGCGCTGCGCTTCCATACGCAGACGGCGGGAAGCGCGCTCACCGCTCAACAACCGCTGAATAACGTGGTCCGCGTGACCTTGCAGGCGTTAGCTGGGGTGCTCGGAGGAACCCAGAGCCTCCACACCAACGGCTATGACGAGGCATTGGCCCTTCCGACCGCCGAGGCCGCGACGCTCGCCCTGCGCACCCAGCAAATTATCGGACATGAGACAGGTATCCCAGCGACCGCCGATCCGTTGGGCGGATCCTACCTTGTTGAAACATTGACCGCCGAGCTGGAGCGGCGAGCGGGTGAACTGATCGCGGAGGTTGAACGTCGAGGCGGCGCGGTGGCGGCCATCGAGGCCGGCTTCATGCAAGGCAGAATCGAAGAGAGCGCTTATATAGATCAACAAGCGGTGCAGACCGGCCGGAAGAAGGTAGTGGGTGTCAATTTCCACCGCTCTGACGTCGATACCGAGCCAACGTTGCACCGTATAGACCCGGCAGGCCAGGCTCGCCAGATTCGCGCGCTCGAAACAGTTCGCCGTGAGCGCGACGTCGAGGCCGTGGATCGCGCGCTGCGCGCCGTTCAGGCGGCCGCGGCGGGGAGCGCGAATATGCTGCCGGCGATGCGGGAAGCGCTTGCCGCGCGCGCAAGCATTGGTGAAATATGCGGCCTGCTACGCCGAGAGTGGGGCGAATACTCCGGCTGACGGTGGTTTCGGAGCCATAAATGGGTTGACACAGGGCGACCACCTATCGTACTCTGGCCCTGCTTGCAGTCGGTCAATTCGATGGAAAGGCAGAGGCGTCCGCGGCATGCCCCGAACTCGCCGACCGATTTTCCATTTGGGCGTCGTGGCGCTGATCGTCCTGTCTACCGTGAATGCCGCCGCGAGTCCCCGTGCCACGCGGGCTGGAGGGCTCGGCCCTCTGAGCACAACGCTGGCGTATCCGGAGCCGCCCCTGTACGCGACCAGCGCCGCGGTGATGGATGTTGACACCGGAAAATGGCTGCGGCTGCAAAATGCCGATATCCCGCTGCCAATGGCGAGCACGACGAAAATAATGACTGCTCTCCTGGCCATTGAGCACGGCCATTTACAAGATCTGGCAAAGGTTAGCAAAGCTTCGGCGGCCATTGGCGAAACGACCATGGGGCTGGTCGCCGGAGAGCGCGTCCGCATGCTCGATCTGTTGTATGGCCTGCTCATCCCCTCCGGAAACGACGCCGCGATCGCCATAGCGGAGCACATAAGCGGCAGCCAGCGTACGTTTGTCGCGTTGATGAACGCGAAAGCCCGCGCTCTGCATCTCACGCACACGCATTACACGAATCCTTATGGTTTTTCGGATACGTCCGACGGCGACGACCCCGCGCACTACTCTTCCGCGCGCGACCTGGTCGTATTGGCCCGTGTCGCGATGCAAAGCGCCGTTTTCCGCCAAATCGTCAGTACAACGTCGTATGCTGTGCCGGCCACATATCATAACCGAGAACATTCCTTCACGACCGTCAACTACTTCATGACCTGGTATCCGGGTGCGGATGGCGTGAAGCCTGGTTGGACGAGCGGCGCGGGCATTTGCCAGGTCATCGATGTGCAGCGCAATGGCCGGCACCTCTTGGCGGCAGTGATGCACACGCAAAATACCTATACGGATATGCGCGATCTGATGGATTACGCGCTCGGTGACTTTACCTGGTATCAAGCTCATGCCGCGGATGGCAGCCTCATAATCGGCGATGCGCCGGCTTCTTATGTCGTCGCGGGCACGTCCGCGGCGCCGGTGTGGTATTTCCCGTACACCGGTCATAGTATCCAGGGGGCGTTCCTGGCCTACTACAAGGCTCACGGCGGCGTCGCGGTGTTCGGGGCGCCACGAACTGAGGACGTCAATGTGGATGGGAATGAAGAGCAGTTCTTCTCAGACCAGGTGTTGAACTATGATTCGACGTTGCGCGCGGTTGTTCCACAACGTCTGGGTTTCGTGGCGGTACCCGCGCCTGAGTGGCTTACGCGTGTACCCAGGGTTAAGAACAAGGCATCGCAACGATTCTTTCCCCAAACAGGCCACACGGTGACGAACCGTTTTCTTGAATTCTTTCTCGCGCACGGAGGCGTACGGACATTCGGCTACCCAATCACGGAGAAGCGATATGAAGGCGGAACGCTCGTGCAATACTTTGAAAACGCGGAGCTCGTGTGGCACGATGACCCTAACGGATATGTATACACTGGACCACTTGGCCTGCGAAGTCTGGTAGAACTGGGCTTGATAACGGGCGACAATCTGCCTCCGGCTTTGCATGCGCCATTTGCGTCGCCGGCACGCACGCCCGCGTTTCATCCAACGCTAACTGCTACGCGCCGTCCAACGGCGACGCCGATGCGCTTTCCAACCCTGACGCCTACCATGCATCCGACCTCCACGCCATCGCGCACCGCTACGTTGCCCCCCACGTACACGCCTGCGACGTCGACGTCCACGCCGACACACACGCGGACCGCGACACGTGTGCCGAGCGCCACGCTTACGGCCACTTGGACGGCAAGCACTACGCGAACGGCGACAAACGTCGTGACGTTCACGCCGCCTCCAACGTGGCGTCCGCGCGCGACCTCGACGCCGGCACCGATCGGCACCGACACGCCCGTCGCGTCGGACACGCCATAGCTGTTGCCGGGTCGTCGCGCTGTGACGCTCTCGACATCTCAGAGGCAAGCCGAGGTCCTGGCGGGTTGCCCGACGAGGCGCGGCGCCGGGGAACTTTGGTTTGAGGGGCAATTGCACCGGGCGGGTGCTCATTGTATACTAGCTGATGCGCTATCGCGCACCCGTAGCTCAATGGATAGAGCATCAGATTGCGGATCTGAAGGTTTGGCGTTCGAGTCGCCACGGGTGTACCAGAATCCACGGGGCCGGAAACGGCCCCTTTTTCGTGGCACGAATACCCATGCTTGTGCGTGGTTCACTACAATGTTACGGTAAGACCAAGAAGCAGCGGCATTGGCGCGGCGACAACGGCCGGCGCCGTTCGAGGACGAACAGCAATAAAGTCGCGGGAGCAGGCCATGATTGAATCCGGCACGCTAACCACGTTCAAGAGCCCGTTGTACGAGATGACCCAGACCACGCCGACATGTTTGTGGAACGATTCGGCGTCTATCGAGGAACTCACCTACTCGATCGAGCACGGCGCGGTCGGGGCGACGTGCAATCCCGTTATCGTGCTCGGCGTCCTGAAGAAGGAAATGCACCTGTGGCGGGCGCGTATCAATGCGCTCGTAGAGGAGATGCCTCACGCGACCGAGGATGAAATTGGTTGGAAACTGGTCGAGGAGATTTCGGTAAAGGCGGCGGCGCTTCTGAAGCCAATATTCGACGCGCAAAAGGGCCGAAATGGGCGCTTGTCGATCCAGACTGATCCGAGGCTGTTTCGCAATACGGAAGCCATCGTGGCCCAAGCTCTGCACTTCAATCAGCTTGCGCCAAACATGATCGTCAAGATACCGGCGACTCGTGCTGGGATCGCGGCGATCGAGGAGGTCACATTTCGCGGCGTGAGCATCAACGCGACCGTATCCTTCACGCTCCCGCAGTGCGTCGCGGTAGCCGAGGCGCTGGAGCGCGGTCTGAAAAGGCGAGAGGCCGCTGGGCTTGACATCGCGTCGATGGGCCCAGTCTGCACCATCATGGTGGGACGTCTCGACGACTGGCTCAAGGCCGTGGCCGAGAAGGAAAATATCACAGTCGATCCGGGCTACCTGGAATGGGCGGGCGTCGCGGTATTCAAGAAGACGTATCGCATCTTTCAGGAACGGGGCTACCGGGTGCGCCTACTCTCCGCGGCGTTCCGGAACCATATGCACTGGAGCGAGCTAATCGGCGGCGATATCGTGGTGTCGCCTCCCTACGCGTGGCAGGTTCGCTATAACGCGAGCGACATCACGATCGAGTCGCGCATCGATCGGGACGTTGACGCCAGGATTGTCAATCAGTTGTACGGGAAGTTCGCGGACTTCCGGCGGGCCTATGACGAAGACGGTCTGTCGACCGACGACTTCGATTCGTTTGGAGCGACACGACGCACGCTTCGACAGTTCTGTGCCGCGTGTACTGACCTGGATGCGCTAATTCGAGATTTCATTATTCCAAGCCCGGATTAAGCGTCCGCGACGCTAGTCGCCGATCGAAAACTTGTAGATCGTCGTCGATCTGAACTCCTGGCCCGGCAAGAGCGTGGTTGACGGGAAGTTTGGTTTGTTCGGCGAATCTGGGAAATGCTGCGTTTCGAGGCAAAAGCCGTCTCCCTGGCGATAGGTCCGGCCCGATAGACCGACCATGCCGCCGTCCAAAAAGTTTCCGGAATAGAACTGAAGGCCGGGCTCCGTTGTATAGACGTCAAGGATACGTCCCGATTCCGGATCTCGGGCGGACGCGGCATGGATTGGAGACGAATCGGCGGGATCCGGCCGATCGAGGACGAACTTATGATCGTAGCCCCGTCCGAACGCCAATTGCTGGAATCCATCTCGGATGCGGGCGCCAATAATCGTGGGTGCTCTGAAGTCGAGCGGCGTGCGTACTACCGGCTCGATGGCGCCGCTGGGGATCAGGTCCGCGTCGACAGGCGTATATCGCGACGCGTTGATTCGCAGAATATGACCATATATATCGCCCTGACCCTCGCCTGCCAGGTTGAAATACGCATGGTTCGTGAGGTTAATCACGGTTGGCTTGTCGGTCGTGGCGGCATACTGGATGGCGATGGCGTTGTCCGGCGTCAACGTATAGGAGACATCCACGGCAAGCGTGCCTGGAAACCCCTCCTCGCCATCCGCGCTTACATAGCTGAGCTTGACGCCTACACCGCCCTCGCGCGTCTCGGCCGCGCGCCACACGCGCTGGTCAAACCCGAGCACGCCACCGTGCGAGGCATTGGGACCGTCGCTCAGCGGTACCTTGTATAATGTGCCGTCGAGGTCGAAGCGCCCACCGGCGATGCGGTTCGCATAGCGACCGATCAGGGCGCCAAGGTACGCGGTTGACCGTGAGTAGTCGGCCACCGTCGGCAGCCCTAGCGTAACATTCGCGACGCGGCCCTGGCGATCAGGCACGTTGATCGATTGAATAATGCCACCGTAGTTGGTGATCTTGACTTCCATGCCCCGCGCGTTGTCGAGCGTGAACATCAGCGTTGGCTCACCGTTCACGTCGCCGAAGGTGTCGCGGGTGATAGTACCGGCGCTCAATTTCTCCACCTCACCGCCACGTATTGAACTGGGCGCCAGGCCACTCGTGCCCGCATAGAGCCGCTTGCATTTCATGATAACGCGATTGTCTGGGCTCGTTTGTCGCGCTCCAGCAGGTAGTGAATCTCGTCAATCGATTCTGGTGACGGCATCATAGTCTTCGGCCTGCCCAGAAGGTAACCCTGTCCGCCAGCGGCATCAATGTGACGCGCCACGTCGAGCATGGCGACCGTCTCCAAACCCTCGACAATGACGTATGTATCGGTTTGACGCGCGATAGCGATTATTCCGGCCAGAACACCACGGGCGGTCTTGCTGGTCATGGCGCCGTTAACTACAGATTTATCCACCTTTACAAAATCGACGGGAAGCTGGCTGAGCATTTCCAAACCCGCGTTGCCGGCGCCTGTGTCGTCAAGCGCAAGTTTGAAGCCCATGTCGCGTAGTCGCTTCGCCTCGCGCACGACTACGGCCAAACGCGCCATTGAACGCTCGGTGATTTCCAGCACCACGCGATCAGCTCCAATGCCGGCCGCGTTCACCATCCTGAGCAGAGCCTCGCCGGCCAGCAAATCGAGATCGAGGGTCTGGGGGGACACGTTCATAAATAGCAATGCATCCGGAGGAAGGGAATTCGCGCGCGAGAGAATCGCCTCGCGACATATCGCATCAAGATCATGGGCACGGCGCAATTGTTCCGCGATATTGAATGCCTCCTGAGGGCCGGCAAGGCCGTACGCGGCGGCAGGCATGGTCAGGGCCTCGAATGCGAGAATCCTGGCGTCGCGGAGATCCCATATCGGTTGAAAAAGAACCTCTACGTTGCGGTCGCGAATAAGCTGATGCACGGCGAGCGCCTGGGCGGACGAGGTGATTGTAACGCTGTCGCGTAACTCATCGAAGGTGACCACTGAATTTCGTCCGCGGCGCTTCGCTTCGCCCAGCGCCGCGTCCGCTTGCTCGCGCAACTGATCGTAATCCAGGTTGCCGCTTACCATTTCGGCGATCCCCACGCTAATCGTGGCGCCGTCCAGACTGTCGGCCGCATCGCCCCTGAGCCGCTGCATATTCTCGGACGCCTCAAGCGTGTTGGTGTGAGCAAGGATGAGCGCGAACTCGTCGCCTCCCAGTCTGAACGCTCGACCCGCGCCACGGCCACTGCGGAGCAATGATGCCACGCCGACCAGGACCGCGTCGCCTGCCTCAGTGCCAAGTCGCTCATTTATCACGCGAATTTCGTCTACGTTTATGCGCGCGAGCGACAATGCCTCTTTCCGTCTTGCGGCACGATCCGTTTCGCGTTGTATCTCGATCTGGAAGTCCCTATTATTTCCCAAGCCTGTAAGTCCGTCGGTCAGCGCGGCCTGGCTGAGATCCTTGCTCAGTCGCTCCAGGGCGCCAACGCTGTCTCTGGTATGCAGGACGTATTGCGTTTGGCCGTAACGCATCATGAACACCGGTATGACGAAGACGAGGATTCCGACTACGTCAAGCTGAGTATATGCCACGGCAAGGACCAGGCCGAGGGCGCTTAACACGACGTAATGTCCCGCCAACCAGCGATAC
>JANWHV010000009.1 GCA_025450255.1 Chloroflexota bacterium
GAGGACGATGTGGTGCGGGCCGCGCACCTTGATGCTCGTCGACTGGATGGAGCGAAGATTCACAATGTGGACACACTGCGCGCCAACATCCGTTGGGCTGTCGGGTTGCTCAATCCAATGGCGCTGGACGCCATCACGCCACCGGTCCAGGGGCCGGCCGCGGCCACGATACCCCCCGTGTCGTGCGTCGGCGCCGTGCCGGCAACATCAGATGCGCCAGATCAGGCAAAGGCCGCGCGCGCGATCCTGATGAACGTGCGCCGCGCTATCACCTCCTACCGGCAAGAACGCTGGCAGGGGCTGGCGCGCGCGCAGGCGGCTGATGGCCGTGACGTTCACCGCCGGGCTCATCACCTGCGCGCTATTGACCTTTGCGATCATCGAACGGGCATCGAGCGACGCTATTATCGCCGCCTGCGCGTTCTTCCTTGTCGGCGCGGCGGTAGGCCTGATCAACAGACTGTATCTCGACGGGCAGGACACGTCGGGGGTTGAGGACTACGGTTTCACGCGCGCCCGGCTCATGCAGACACCGCTGCTTTCTGGAATGGCGGCGCTCGGCGGCGCGCTGTTGGCGGCATTGCTGCCCTTGCTGCTCAACGTCTCGCTGACCCAGCCCGCGGCAAACGGCGCGACGACCGCGTCATTCGCGTCCGGGCCACCGGTCACGGGCACAATCGGCGCCGCGACACCCGCGGCTATCACCGCGCTGCCGGCCGCCACGGCAGTGCCACGGGCCGCGGCGAGCGCCAGTCAACGTCTGGACGACATCTTCAGCCTGGATCGCTATCCAGCCGCGCTCCTGCTGGCGGCGGTTTTCGGCCTGACGCCAGGTCTATTGATCAATCGACTCTCGCAACAAGCCGCAACGTATAAGTCGGAGATCAAAAGTAGCTTTGTGGCGGAATGACATGCAGATCCGCCGCGGGATCATCGTATCGCCGGGCTGGCGCCGGCCACGCCAGCCCTCCCGCGTCGCTTGGCAGCACTACGATAGGCGGATGCGCACGGCGCCTACACGTCCATCGACGTCGATACTGACGACATACGCACCCGGCATCAGCCTAACTGTCGCCGCATAGCGGCCCGCGATCCTCCCGTTCGGCGCGCTGAGCGCCGGCGCTGCCACAGGGCTCCTGGGCGCGCCCATGCCGCTGAACCGCAGGGAGACACGCGCCCCGGCCACGGCCATGCCCGTCGCGCCGCTGGTCACTCCCACCGTGAAGCGGCCATACGGCTGCATGGTCAACGCGAGTATGTAGGGGCCGGCCACCGCGGTATAGTGATGCGTTCCCATCGACGTCGCTGCCTGGGTCATGCCCGCCATGGCCATGGTATCGGTAAGCTGGAGCCCTGACGCGGGGAAAAGTTGGGGCCGCGCGGCCATGAACACGCCGAGTGCGATGAACAGAACCCCTATCAACCGGCCAATGGTCACCCCCCAGGGCGTCAGCTTTTCCACCACGATCAGCAGGCTGAGTACCGCCATCCAGGCGAGGTTCATCAGCCCAACCACGAAAAGCACCGCCATAATCCCCCAGCAACAGCCGAGGCAGTAGATGCCGTGCGAGGCGCCCATGCGCAACGCACCCCGCCGCCCCTCCTGCCAGCCGTGCAGCACGAAGTGGAAGGGCGATCGACAGTGGGACAGACAGACGAACTTGAGCGGTGAGCATTGATAGATGCCGGCCAGCACCAGGATCCCGCCGCCAATCAGAGGAACGGCGCCCGAGCCGGCCTGCAGCCGGTCGACCGCAGCCCGCGCCGCCAGATAGACAAGATCGGCCAGAATACCGGCAAGGACCCAGATCGCCAGGTAGCCCGCCACAAACACGGTGGTAGGCACCGCTGGGCGGCCGGCGGCGCCGCGTCCACGCTGCATCGTGCGAAAGAGCAATACGACCGGGGTGACCGCGGGCAGCATCATTGCCGCCATCATCAGCAGCCACATCCCCGCGAACAACACCGCGCCGGCGAGCGTGGTCCGGCCGGGCATGGCGTCCATCATGGCGGACGACCGCATCCAGAGGATCACCGCCGCCCATGAGAGAACGGCGAGCAGCGTCAGCACGGCGATCGAGGGGAAACGACCGCGATCGGGCGCCGCCGCGACGCCGGGCGGGAGTGACAGGCTCATGGGATCAGCACGAAGCTAGATGTTGGACCAGGTGATCGGCGCGTAGTGCCCGTTCTTGCCGGAGTTATCCCAGCGCATGCCATAATCGGCGAAGGTACTGCCGGCCTCGCCCACGGCCATCGCCACGCCTTCGAGATTGAAGGGGTGAAGATTAGAGGCCATGATCGCATCGGGCGTCCCATTGGGGAGCGCCTGCACACCCAGATGCAGCAGGTTAGGAATCTCCACGCTCCGGCGACGGCCGTCCTTCTGGAAGGCGATCGGCACGGCTTTCACGCCCAGAAAGGTCGAGATAAGCGGCGCGAAGTTCGCCATCATGCCCCCGGCCGCGCCGGAGAAGATCGCCTGCAGGGCTTCGCGCTGGCTGGTATCGCCGCGCTCGTCGACGTAGAGAGCAACGGTCCAATTCCCCTGTGCCATCGGCCCCGGCGTACGGGCGATCAGCACGGCTTGCAGTCCATCAAGCCTGGTATCGCCATAACTGCCCGAGTCGATATGGAAGGCGAATGCTACCTCACACGCGCCCTCCGTGGGCGTCGAGGTCAGTTGCGGGTTGACGGACGCCAGGCAAGGGCATATGACAGCGCAATTGCAGCTCTCGAAGTAGTCAGCCTTGATCTGCCAGGCAGCCTGCGATGAGACCATGCGGTACCTCCAATCGGTGCTCGCGCCCGGAACTCCCGTCCTCCTCGCGAAGGGGGGCGGCGTATAGTCTCGATCATAGCACCACCGTCAAGTACATAGACACGCCGACACGCTCACGGGTGCGCCACGTGATTTTGGGAAATGACGTCTGGCCAGGTTTGCGGCGCCGCGGGGCATACACCGTGGGGGCGTTAACTGGGGCTACGCCAGGCACGCCCGTCACAACGCGGAAAACCGGGCCGAGGCGAGCGCGGCACGGTCTTCCGCGCTCAGACCGAGCGCGTCGGCCAGCCGGCGCAGCGTGTAGGGGTAGGGCGCGTGCAGACCGCGCTCGAGATAGGCGATGGCGCGCACGCTCAGCGCCGCATGCTCGGCAAGTTGCTCCTGGGTCATGCCGGCAGCATAACGGAAGTGCCTGAGCAGGTCCCCGAAGTGGGTCCGCGAGGTCATCAACATGATTGCCTCTCCCAATGCTTTCACGACCACCCGCCGGTATGCGTGGCTACCGGCTATTGCCGCCCCGCGCCGGCTCTCACGCGGGCGCCTACATCAAGCACAACGCGGCAAACGGCCAAATGGGACGCGATCCGCCGGGCCGTTGGGACCTTTAGGGCCGCCACCTTCACGCGAGCCCTGAGTCGCCCCAACACGAGCCGGCCGGGATGTCGTCTTTCGACCCGCCGGCAGCGCGCGATCGCGTCCCGTTTCGCCGCGCGCGGCGTTTGACTACATGGATGGAGTTGGCCATCAGGGGCTTCGAGCGGCGCGATACGGACAACCGCTTCCCGTTCCTCACCCAGACGACCACGAGACTGAGCGGGTATCCGCGGAGCCCGATTGGCCGCGATGGTGAGCAGCGAGGACAGGCGGATCGCGACCGCCCGATTGAAGGCGCTCCTTCCAGCGCGCGCGTGGCGCTTGTAGACAAACAAGCCCATCAGCCCGCGCACGGCGACATTCGTCACGGCGCCCTGGTCGTCCAGGGCGCGCCACATGACGCCGGCCCAGGCCGGGGATCGGCAGCGGCCGCCTGAGCCGGCCGGCCCATGCGGCAACCGGCATCTCACGATCTCCCGCATAGCTTGAAAGGGTCACTCTGATGCGTTTCCATCGTATCCTCGCGATCATCGCCGGCACGCTCATCGTCCTGTCCGCCTTCAGCGGCGTCGCCAGGGCACGCGTGCCGCATATGCCGCCGGCCGGCGACGAAGCCGTGGTCGACGCCTATTTCTTCGCGGTCAACCAGGCACTCGCGGGCGGCGGAACAGATTACTTTAGCGCCGTTATTGACCCGCATGCCACCCTGACCGCTGCCAACCCTTCCGGCGTCACCACGACCGTACACGGCTTGCCCGCTATTCAACGCTGGTTTGGCGCCTGGGCCAGGGCGGGCGCCGGGCTCCAACTGACCACCACGGGCGTCAGCAACCCCACGCCTGGGGTCGTCGTACACTATGAAGTGGCCGGTAATCCCGCTAACCCCACGGCTGCCCGATGCGTACACGTATTCGTCATCCGGAACGCCATGATCGTGAGCGACAACTTCATCACCTTCTATCGCGCCCCCGCGCCGGCGCCCACGGCCACGCCCGTGGTCCATCATGGCCGGAACCATCCCTCCTAGCGAAATGGCCATAGCCGGCGCCAGGGCCGAACCAAGCTGCACCGCCCTGGCGCCGGTCGGGCGCATCGTCGCCACGGAACATGAAGCACGAATCGAGCGCCACCTGCATGGGCGGTATCCAGAACGCACGAACCGTAACAACGATCGAGGCTCCCGTGTCCATAACGGGAGCAGCAGGGAGAGAGCGTGCCGATGGCCTCGTTCGTGCTCCTTTCCTGTTTGCTCAGCCCACGGCAAATACCGGGATCGCGGTGTATCGGCCGTACTACCGCTCGGTTTGCGGCCGGCGCCACCATGACGCCATCTGGAAACCGGCGGTGTTACCGGATGCCCTCACTGTGCGACCATCGCGCATGCATGACCACGAACAGCGCCTGAACAATACCATAAACGTAGCCGGGATGGACAAGCCAAGCGGCTGTGTTACGATGGGGGCGACTCAGCGAGGGAAATGCGCATGGAGCAGCGTGCCGGCTCGCGTTTTGGAGACCTGCTCAAGCACCACCGCCTGGCCGCCAGCCTCACCCAGGAAGAGTTGGCGGGGCGCGGGCGACAGCCCCTTGTGTGCACAGCTGGGTTGGATTGGGGCCTGCGGATTCGGCCGATTGAAGATAGCGCCGCATAAA
>JANWHV010000010.1 GCA_025450255.1 Chloroflexota bacterium
CGCGACCAGCAGCGTATCCGCCGCGGCGCGTATGCCGGATACCGCCAGCGGATTCGGCGTAATGGCCGCCACGCGTATGGACTGGGCGACGGCGGCGAGGCGCGCGCCGAATGCGCGGCCAGGCACGGCTTGCCGAATGGGCAGTATCGCGGCTATCAGCAGCGCCGTGACGATAGGCCGGCGCGCGACGAGGAAACTCATTCAGCCGGTTGCTCGGTCTTGCACCCGGCGCAATAGCCGTAGAAGGTGATCGAGTGATCGTTGATCTGAAAGCTGGTGCGCTGCTCGAGCGCCGGCCCCAACGATTGCAGGAGGCAGCCGTCAATATCCTTCACCAGGCCGCAGCGGGTACATACCAGGTGATGGTGGTGGCGAGGCGAGCAGTAGATATATTTACTCTCGTTGTTGTCCTGCACGAAACGCGTGGCGGCGCCCACTTCAACTAGCAGCTCAAGAGTGCGGTAGACGGTCGCCTGACCGATATTCGGCTGCTCGTCGTGCAAGGTGGCATGCAGCTCGCGCGGCGTAACGTAGGCATCGGTGTTCATCAGCGTCCGCAGGACCGTCCGGCGCTGGCTGGTCGGCTGATGGTTACGCGCCGCCAGGCGGCGCATGACGTCATCTTGCTCCGCTGAATGTGTGTTGCCTGCCATACTCGTTCTGTCGACCGTGGCCACTATTTCCCTACTCAGTATAGCCGTGCGTGGCGCGGAATTCGCCGTCCTGTCCCGCGTTGGCGCCGCGGCGCCTGAAGACGAGCGACAAGATAGACGACGCTTACCAGCGATGAAATAATGAAGCCGATGGGCCAGCCGGTATCGTATGCCGCGATCATGCCCACCCACGTCACCAGCTCCGCGATGCCGACCGCCACCAGGATACCGGTAAAGGGCCGGCTTGTGAGATACATGGAGGCAGCGGCGGGTCCGATCATCAGGCTGAATATCAACAGCGTGCCCACCGTCGGCACCGTAACGGCGGCCGCGACGCCCACCACTACCAGGAACAGCACGCCGATCAGCCCCACGCGCACGCCGCGCGCTTCGGCCAGCTCGATGTGAATCGTGGCGAGCAGCAACGGCCGGTATAGGATGGCCAGCACCACGGCACAGGTCAGGGCAAGGATGCCTGTCTGCCACACCATCTCACGGCTGATGCCGACGATGGAGCCAAACAGCAGGTTGAAGGCGGCCGTGGCGTAGTTATCGTTGAGGGCGAGGAACAGCGCTCCGGCCCCCAGCGACGCCACCAGGATCAAGCCCGTCGTGACGTCGCGGCCGTGCTCGCGCGTGCCCAATACGCCCATCGCAACGGCCCCGGCCATGGCAAAGCTTACCAGCCCATAGAGTGGGTCAATCCCCAGCAAGACGGCGCCGGCCGCGCCTGCGAAGCCTATCTGCGCCAGCGAGTGGGCGGCGAAGCTGACGCCGCGCAGCACCACGAAGAAACCGACGATGCCGGCGATCATCGCCACGATGGTGCCGGTGATCAGCGCGTTCTGCATGAACGGCTGGTTGAACATCTGCGACTGGATCATTGGGCTTGCCTTACTGCCGCGCGGCGCATTGGCCGCGTGTATCGCGCCACCAGATAAGCAAGCAGCGCAAGCACGGTGATGAAGAATGAGACCGGCCAGTCTTTGCCGCCCGGCGGCCAATAATAGCTGTCGTACGCCAGCACGATGCCGAGCCACGTCTCAATCACCCCGATCGCCGCCGCCAGGCAAAGCGCCGTCACCGGGCGCCGCGTGAGATAGGCGGCGGTGGCGGGCGGACCAAGCAGCAAAGCCGTGCTCAACAGCACCCCCACGACCTGCGCGGCTTCGGCGACGGCGGCGGCCATGCAGGCCAGAAATATGGCCGATACCAGGCGTGCCGGTACGCCGCGCGCCACCGCGGCTTGCGGGCTTACCGAGATAAACAGCAACGGCCGGTAGATAACTGCAAGCGCCGCCAGACATGCCAGCCCGATCAGGATCATGGCCTGAATCACGTTGGGATCGACGGCGAAGATTGAGCCGAACAATAGCATGAAGGGCTGGCTTACAAAGCGGGTGTCGATGTAGAGAAAGAGGGCGCCGAGGCCGAGCGCGAACGCCAGCGCCACGCCGGTAATCACGTCGCGGTCCCTGGCGCGCTCCCCCAACGCGCCGACGCCAAGCGCGGCGGCGATACTGAACGCCAGCAGCCCCCAGAGGGCGTTAAGACCAAGCAGGCCCGCTCCCGCTCCCCCCGTAAAGCCAATATCCGTAACGGCATGGCCGATGAAGCTCAGGCCGCGCAACACCACGAAGTAGCCCAGAATGGCGCAGACGGCGGCAACGATCGCGCCGGCCTCCATGGCGTTGACCACGAGGTCGTATTGCAGCATGTCGAATACATATCTGTGCAGCCAGTCGATCATCGGCGGGTCCGTGACGCGAGTTGGGGGCGGCTAATCATGCCCGTGGTGCTCCTGCTCTAGCTGGCCGCCGCCGATAAGCTCCGCGCCTGCCACCACCAGGATACGCCCGTGCACGCGCACCACGTCCACTGGGTAGCCGTAGAGACGGGTGAGCACCGCGGGCGTTACTACCTCGTCGATCGGCCCGATTGCGGAGTGGCCCTCGGCCAGATACAGCACGCGGTCCATCACCGGGATCAAAGGGTTCATGTCGTGCGCCACGAACATAACAGCCACATGCTGTTCGCGCCCGATCCGGCCCACCAGGTTGACGATCTCGTTGGCGCTGCGCAAGTCCAGGTTGGATAGCGGCTCGTCAAGTAACAGCAGCCTCGGATTTGCCAGCAGCGCCTGCGCGATCATCAGCCGCTGCTGCTCGCCGCCGGACAGCCGACCGATCGGCGCGTCCGCGAAGCCCAGGGCGTCGACCGCGCGCAACGCCAGATCGATCCGCCGGCGCCGCGCCGCGCTGGGCAACGGAATACCCCAGCGTTGCCCGTCGATGCCCAGTCCCACCAGGTCTCGGCCACGCAGTGGCGCTTCCGGATCGAACTGTTGCTTTTGCGGCACATAGCCGACGGCCGGGTTTCCATGCCGAACGGGCAAACCGAACACCTCAACCGTGCCGGCGCTTGGCCGGAGCAAGCCCAGGATCATGCGCAGCAGCGTGGTCTTCCCAGCGCCGTTGGTACCGATAACGCCGATGAACTCGCCCGGCCTCACGTCTACACGCACGTCCCGGAAGACCTCGCGGCCGCCCATGGTCAGCGCCACGCCGTCGAGACGGACGATGGCGTCGTCTGCCGGCGTTGGGCGGCTGGCGGTCAAAGTATATGTTCCGTCGACGTGCCCCTGGTGAGGGCCGTATAGGTGGCCTGGACCTCGGCGAGCATCCATTGCTGGTAGGTCTTGTTCCGCGGCTTTGTTTCGTAGACGCCGACGATTGGGATGTGATGCGCGCGCGCCAGCGCCAGTAACCGCACGGTAATCGGCGCCACGGCCTGCTGATTATAGAAGAAGATTTTGACTTTGTTCCGCGTGAACAAATCCTGCTCCGCCAGCACGTCCTGTGGGGCGGGATCATTGCCCTGCATGATCGCCATGGCAAACGAGTTTGGCGTCAGGATCTTGAACCCGAGGGCGTTCGCGGCGTAGCCAAAAACCGGCTCGGTAATTGCGACCGGCGTGCCGGCGAACCGTTTCCTTACCACGGCGATCAGGTCGGTCCACGGCTTGAGGGACCGGTCGAAGGCGCGCAGGTGCGCGGCGACCAGACGCTTGTCGGCAGGATCCTGCCGGCCCAGCGCCGCCGCGATCAGCGCGGCCACTCTGGGCATGGTCGCGGGGTTGTACCAGATGTGTGGATTATCGCCGTCGCGATGCCCGAGGGCCGACCCGGCGACGATCACCACGCGGCCGCGGTTGGGCGACGCGTTTTCAAGCTTGTTCATGAATGCGTCATAGCCCAGGCCGTTCTCCACGATCAGGGTCGCTTGCTCGACGGCGGTGGCATCGGCGGTGCTGGATTCGTAGGTGTGGGGGTCGGCGTTGGGATTGCTGAGGATGCCGGTCACCGAGACGTGGCTGCCGCCGATTTGCTGGATAACGTCGGCGTACACGTTCGTGGAGCCTACGGCGCGCAGCACGATAGGACGGGCCGCGGCAGCCGGCCGCGCCTGGAGGCCCGGGGTCAGAACCACTCCGGCAAAGAGCAGCGCGGCTGCCGTGCCCCTGGCGAGCCGTGGTCGAGTATGACGACAAGACACCTGGAGCCTCAAATTGAAAACGATTATCATTGACAATCATTATCATATGCGCCAGGGTTGCCAGGCGTCAAGGTACCGGCGATCAGACGTGGATCTCGCGCCGGAATCGCGCCTGGACGCATGCGCTACAATCGGCGCGATGCGTTAACTAACGCGAATATCGGTTGGATACCCCGCTGATTTCGCTCCACGAACAGTCACACCCATACGGGTTCTTTTATTGTCCGGGCCACTGCGGCATAATGCCGGTAAGATCAGGAGTGCGACCTGGAAGGGCTAATGCATGGCTGCCGTGGCGAAACTGAAGATACCTGGAGTCCTGATCACCAGTGACGGGCACTGGCGTTGTAACAATTGCCATCGGTCGACCGTTACTACCCCGGTGTGCGCGGGCGCGTACGACGATGGCAGCCCGAGGTGCGGCAGGGCCGTGTGCGCGCACTGCGCCGATCGCTGCATTCGCTGCCGCGCGCTGCTCTGTCCTGACTGCTTCATCCGTTCGAAGGAGGGCAGTCTCTGCGTGCAATGCCCGCCGCCGGCGGACGGCCGCGTGGCATACATGAATCGCCAGCGGGCGCGCGCCGAATATCCGGCCGGCACGGTCACCGGCTCGAACGACTGGCGTGGCGAGTCCGATCGCGCCTACCGGGCGGCGGCTGAAGCGCAACAATCGGTGGACGACGCCATGCGCCGCGCGGAGGAGATCGAGCGATCGCTCAATGAGATGAAGGCCAGGATGCGCAAGGCCCAGGAAGGCAAAGGCGCCGGCCAGCCCTGAGCCAGAGCCGGCCGGCGGCCCGGTCACGCCATGGCGGCGAGGACCGGCGGCAGTTCCGCCAGGTGTCTGATCGAGGGTACGCCCTGCGGTGGCTCGTCGGTGCGCGTCACGGGCCGGCGCACCCAGACCGCTCGCATGCCTACCGCAAGCGCGCCGGCGATGTCGGC
>JANWHV010000011.1 GCA_025450255.1 Chloroflexota bacterium
TGAGCGATCTGCTTGGCGGCAGCGCGTTCGCGCGTGGGGTGGTAGCGATCGGCCTATGCTGCATATCCGGCGCGCTGCTCGCGACGCTTCAAGGATCATCGGTCGCGGCCCTGTTTTGTTGCGCGCTGACCGTGTTGCTGTCCGCGCTGCTCGCGGCCGCTGCCTGGCGGCTGGACACGCTGGCGAGCAAAGGCGCCCACCATGACCGCCCGGCTAGCGCGCCAAAGGCCATTGCGTTCTGGTGAGCGATTCCACGGGTGGGCGGAGTGAATAGGCGCCACAGCCGTTGTCGAATTGGCGTTAGTCAGCCGAAGCACGTTCGGCACCTGATTTCAAGACGCGTGCCGAGGTTTCCAGTCGAAGGTCGTCGAGGCGCCAGGGTAGCATTGCGATTCCGTTTTGGTTACGAGGCAAGCCGAAACAGTGGCGGCGTAGCCGCCGGGTTGGGCCTGGACGTGGAGCGAATACGGGGCGCCCGTGTGTATCGGCGGCGATCGATAGGTCAGCGTAACGGTCTCGGTGTGCCCCGGCGCCACGGAGAGCCCGCCGGAGTATTGGCGAAGACCGTTAATTGTAGCCGGCGCCCACCCTTCCCAGCCTTTCTGGCTCACCAGAATACTGCTGGCGGGCACGATGACGCGGAGGTAGTCCACATACGTAATGTTCTTCCCGCCCTGATCGATACCGAGTACGCGGTTTGGCGGCAAGCTGTTGAGATAGTTGATTGTCAGCACGTGTACCGTCGAGCCGTCAGGGCGTGGCGTGACCGTTAACGAAACGTTTCGCCGAATATACGGATCAACCTTGTTGTAGCCCAGATTGGTATCCACCACATACAGATAATCGCCATTCCCCTGCGTCACGGCGCCGTCGAGTCCGTTTGCGCGCAAGCGCGCCTCGATCCGAGGGTCCTCAAGATAGATGCTCGCCGTCCTATCCTGCATCGCCTCCATGCCGATCCGCGCCAGCTTAAATGCGTCCGAGGCTGGAAGCCGCAGCAACCGGTCCGCCACGGCCTGCCAGGACTGCACGGTGAATTGTTTCTCGTTGAGAACATATTCGTGATAGCGCAATTGCTCCATGGCATTATCGACTGTCAGGGTCGCGCCACGCCCAGGCACAACGACAGGCCCGGTCAAGGCGAGCAACGGGCGGATGAGCGACGGTTCAATCGCGATGACGCCGTCCGCGCGCACATCTTGACCTCGAGTATAGAAGGTCAGCATCTGCCGCGCCGAGGTGGGGAAATCGGGCGACCAATTGGCGTCGCGGAAATACCATGCCTGCCAACTTGCATAGTACGCGCCGGCCAGCGGCGCCGCTACCGTACCGGGCATTTCTGGAGAGTTAGGGCTCTCCGGCGCAAACTGCAGATCCACGTTGCCGCTGGGCATGATGCTATCGATGCGCAGGCCGTCGCGGTCAATATGGAGGAGGCCGGAAAAGCCGATCAGGCCGCCGGTAGGACGCTGCTCATCCGGATCCTGGCTCGCGAGCAAGAGGGTAGTTCGCCGCTGGGCGAGTGATGCCACATCCAGAAGCGTGCCGAGCGCCTCGTCCGCGGACGTCGAATTTGCGCGGAACGTTGCCAGCAAATGGTCGGCACTGGATCCAAGGCCGGTCGAACCCGGTAAACTCGCCGCCAGTACTTGTGCTTGCGCCAGAAAAGTCCTGGCGCGCTCCAGACTGCCCTGTTGGTCCACAAGGGATGTAAGAAGGGTGGCGCTGGCACGCTTGTGGCCGGTCGAATGTTCCGCCTCCACGAGTCCCTGGCCAGCGACGAGGGCGGCGTCCGCCGCGTGAAGGGACTTGTCGGCCATGGCCACCAGACCGCGCGCGGTATGAACGCGGTCGCCCACCGTTGGAATGCGCGCGGCAAGGCCTAACAACGTTCCGTACTGGCCCTCGAGCGATTGCAGGTGTGTCACATCAGCGCGCGCCTTGGTAAGGCGCACGCGAACGGTGGCCAGCCGCGCCGCGGTAATATCGCCGGCATTGCCCACGAGCTGCAAACGCGCCGCCTCGATCTGCCGCGCCGCATCGCGCGCGCTATTCTCGGCATCGTGTACGGGTCCGAGGTACAGATATACCGCGCCGGCTACCAGCACCGTTGGGAGCACGACCAGGAGGAGCAATCGGCGAATCGATCGCCACTGGCGACGCCTGGGCGCGGAATAGCCGGCGCGCCCTGGTACACGCACGGAAGCGGGCTGGTTGATCATGGACCGTCCGGCGATCCGATCCGAGACGAAGAGCACACTAAAAAGATCAATGTATTATCCGCGTACCAATCCGCGAGGTCACGCCGGCTGGAGGCATGAGCGCGCTAGCGCGGCAACAGCGCCAGCGGGAAGAAAATAAAAAGCATGGCGTTGATTGTGCCGTGGGCGAGTGTAACGCCAAGCAGCGAACGCGTGTAACGGACGACTACACTGAAATAAAGGCCCACGCCAAATACAAATACATCGTCAAATAATGAGAGGTGGCCGATGTGCAGGACCGCGAATAGGGACGCACTGAAAATGACGCCGCCTCCGGCGCCAAGAAATCGGACCCCGATGCACTGTAGGATGCCACGAAAAAGGAATTCTTCGACCAGCCCCGTACATATGACCAAGATCAACACGCCGCCGACAATCCAGGCGGTTGAATGCCCATCAACCATTGGCGCCGGCCGCAGAATGCGCCACTCAGTATAACCGAGCCCCAGGCCGGTCGCCCAAACCGCGATCTCGAGCGGCAGCATCCTCGGCGACGGCCAGCGAAGATACAGTTGCGAGGGGCGCAAACCCGCCTCGCGGGCGATCATATATCCGGAGACAAATAATGGGATGCTGGTCAGCACATACCAATAGGGCTGAGCAAAAGACCGCAGCGGCATGCCGGTGCTGGCGATGCGAATGATCGGAGCAATGCAGATCGCCAGGTAGAAGGCGCGTCGCCGGTCATCATGACTGCGCGCGGCAAGCACGAGCGCTAGCGTCAGAAATGCAATGTGCAAGGCAATGCCCAGGCGAGGGTCGCCGTAGGCTACCAGATATTCGGCAATAGCCGCCGCAATCAGCGCGATAGCGGCAATAGTCCGGCCGCTCAAGGACAGCGCCGATAATTCCTCGACCCGATCGCGCCAGGTACCACGACCCCAACGGGAGAAAATGGTGCCGGTACCGGAAAGATGACCCAAAGTGCGGGGATCAGCGGTCACCGTGGCATCCTCGCTCTAGCTGGAGGCTCTAATGTCACTATCAGACTCGAAACCAATGCTATGCGGTAATCAGGGCCTCAACGCGCCGAGCCAAGGGATAAACAGGTTATGCGCGTGTGGATTATAGGCTACCGTACGCTTGAAGTGTTGGCAATGGCCAATGCGTCTTGCGGAACCGAAAACCCTCCTGTTAAGATGCTGGTATGCCACAAGCGGCTCACATTCCGAGGCGTCGCGAGTGCTCTCACGCGCCGGGTCCGTTATGGCGATAGCATCATTGCCTCGATGATCTACGATACTAAAGTCAACTTAGCTCAATACCCGTTTTGGGTCCGCATACTGCCAGGGGGTCCGTGTATGTCTCTACACACTGCTCCACGCGTTACGACTGAGTCGCCGCCAGGCCACGAGGTAAGCAAGGCTCAGGACTCCGCCAGGACAGTGGTCGAGACCAATCCGATCGAAATGGCGCCGGCCGAGCCGAGGCGGAAGATCGCGGTGATCATGCCCGCCTACAACGAAGCAGCCAATATACAGCGGGCAGTTGCCGCGGTGCGGCATGCCGTACCCGATGCGGATATAGTGGTTATCAGTGACGGCTCGCATGATGCGACGGCTCGCCTGGCAAGAGACGCGCGTGCGCTGGTCCTGGAGTTGCCGCACAATTTGGGGATTGGTGGCGCCGTTCAGACCGGGTATAAGTTTGTCGCGTCGCGTGGCTATGAGATTGTGGCGCGTCTCGACGGAGATGGGCAGCACAATCCTGTCGAGTTCGCGGCCCTTGCGGCGCCGATTCTCGCCGGTGAGGCCGATTTAGTGGTCGGATCGCGCTATGTTGTCGCACAGGGCGGTGATGGCCGCGCGACAAGCGGTGAGTATCGGGCGTCATTTACTCGAGCTGGTGGAATTCGCTATTTTGCCTGGCTGGTTTCCAAGATCATCGGCCAACGCGTGACGGATACGACGTCGGGATTCCAGGTCTGCAACGCCGCGGTGGCCAGGTTCTGCAGCGATAACCTTCCTTGCGACTATCCCGAAGTCGAAACGCTGGCGGTCCTGGGCAGGGCCGGGTTCCGCATTCGAGAGGTGCGCGTCAGGATGTTACCGCGCCTGGGTGGCCGATCCTCCATAACACTGTCGCGCTCAGCCTACTACGCGCTCAAGGTAACACTCGCGTTGCTGGTCGAAGTGATGAGGCGGCCTCGTGGGCGGGAGAACGGCCCAGGCCAACAACTGGGTGTGAAAGACATGCCCGCCGGCGAAACGAGCGCGGCATGATCCATCGCTATTACATTGTGGCGATCGTCGTGTCGTTCGCGCTGTTGATACTCACGCTCGAACTCGTGCGGCGCCGTGCCCTGACGGAGCGCTATTCATTGCTCTGGCTTCTGACGGCGTTCGTTCTGCTCTTCCTCTCGCTGTCGCCGTGGGCGCTGAAACTCTTATCCAAGTCACTCGGCATTTATTACGCTCCCTCAGCGCTGCTGGTCGTCGGCATGGGCTTTTTTCTGTTGATCCTCTTGCATTTCTCATTGGTAATCAGTAAGCTAACAGAACAGAATAAGATTCTGGCGCAGGATTTTGCGATCCTCTCGTTCCGGGTAGGAGAGCTTGAGAAGGACACGGGATCAGAACGTTCACGGGTCGGGAAGCGACAGGCTGAAGCCGGCTAATCACAACGCATCTGGCCTGGTACCCAAATGGGCAGTTGCGGTCCAGAGTTTTTTGGTATAGTATGCATTAGAGTAAGAGAGGAGCTTGAGTGACAACTACCGTTACCACGACAGTTACCACTACCACGATCCTGACGTTCGGCGCGGCCCTTGGCCTGATGCTTACGGTTGCTCTCATTGCTTTTCTGGTGGTCAAGGAGTTGATTTCGGCAAGTGAGGGGCATCGCTTCGCACACTGGGGACGGATGCTCAACGTCGGCATCGTTCCTCTGCTGGTCAGCTTTTTGTGCATCGTAGGAGTGAAGATCGCGTCCGCGGGCTAGGTTATGTGACCGCGATTTGTCTTGACACATAAAAAAA
>JANWHV010000012.1 GCA_025450255.1 Chloroflexota bacterium
CCATTCGTCCACGGTCAGCGCCCGCACATGGCTGGGGTCACGCCACTTCTCCACACGCTCCAGTAGGTCCGCGCCGGCCGGCGTGCGTGCCGTCAACTGGTCCACCACACCCAGCTTGCCACCTGGGAGCAGCACTCGGTGCATCTCTGCCAGCGCCTTCGGGATGCTCTGGAAGTGATGCGGCGCGCGGCGCACGGTCACCGCGTCGAACGACGCGTCGCCCAACGGCAGGCGCTCGGCCTGGCCGACAACCCAGCGCGCGTTTGCGACGCCGCGTGCCGCGGCCAGCTTTTCCGCCTCGCCTAACATCTCCGGCGTCGGGTCCACGCCGGTGACCGAGGCCACGCGCGCGGCCACTGCCAGGGCGGTGTGGCCGGTCCCCGTGGCGACATCCAGCACCGTTTCATTACCCGCGAAGCACAACAGCTCGATCAGGCGCGCCAGATCGGGACCACCTGCGTGGCTGGGGCTGGCGGTATACTGGGCGGCCTGCCGTCCATATTGGGTGCGCGCCTTTTCGGTGTCAAAGTCATTGCTCACGGGCGTACTCCTTTGGTAGGCATCAGGCACGTTATCCGTGTTATAGCATGTCGCGTGGGAGCGCCGCGACGGCCCTTGGTCGGATTCGGGCATGCCATGTACCCTGGGTACATGGTCGTAGTCATTGGGGCTGGGCTCGCGGGCCTGGTATGCGCTCGGGTCCTGCAACAAGCAGGCGTTTCCGTTACGGTGATCGAGCGCGAGATAGTGCCGGGAGGGCGGCTGCGGACCGAGCGGCATCCTGAAGGCTTCCTACTCGACCACGGATTCCAGGTTCTCTTTACCGCATACCCTGCCGCCCGCCGGCATCTCTCGTATTCGCGGCTGTCCGTGATGCCGTTTGTGCCCGGCGCCCTGGTTGCCAGGGACGGCCGCCTGTTCCGTGTAGCGGATCCGCGCCGTGAGCCTCGGATGTTGCTGTCCTCGCTATGGTCGCCGGTATTTGGGTTTGCCGACAAGTTGCGCGTCCTGCGGCTGGCCGCGGCTACCCGGCGTTCCGATCCGCACGCGATTTTCGCCGCTTCCGATAGCTCTACCGAGGATTACCTGCGCTCGCGAGGCTTCAGCGATCGTTTTATCGATTCCTTTGCCCGGCCATTGTACGGCGGTATTTTTCTCGACCGCTCGCTTGCGACAAGCGCGGCGATGTTTCGCTTCACGTTTAAGATGCTGAGCGAGGGCGAGACGGTTGTCCCTGCCCGCGGCATGCAGGAGATCCCCGAGCAACTGGCGCAGGGCTTGCAGCCAGACACTATCCAGTACAGCACGACGGTCGAGAGCATCACGCGCGAGCATGGTCGGGCTAGCGGCGTACGCACGGCGGATGGCCGGCACATTGGCGCCGACAACGTGGTGGTGGCAACCGATCCGCATACCGCCGCGCGCTTGCTTGGCGACGAAAGCGTGCCGCGCGACCCGGTATCCAGCACCACCGCGTATTTCGCCGGCACGGCGAGTCTCTATGACGAGCCGATGATTGTGCTGAATGCCACCCCGGATCCCTACGTCAACACCGTCGTGCAGATCGACAATATTGCCCGTGAATACGCGCCCGCCGGACATCATCTCGTCTCGCTGTCGCTTGCACGCGCCGCGGGTGACAGCGACCAGGATATCGAGCGGCAGTGTCGTGAGGAGTTGGCGAGTCTCTTTCCCGCGAAACCGATCGACGCGCTGAGATTGCTGCGCATCTTCCGCATCCCTTTCTCGCAATTCGCGCAGCCGCCAGGTATTTTCCAGCATCTGCCCTCCAACACGTCAGATACCGAGGGTCTCTATCTGGCATCGGAGGCGACGTCCTCAAGCTCGATTCAGGGCGCGATGAGCAGCGGCGAAGCGGTGGCCCGGCATATTCTCGACTTCGCCAGGGTTCCCGCAACCGCCTGACACATGGCCGTGCGCCGGGCAGCGCCCACGCCCGCGGCGGCATCGGCAGTCGGGCATAGGCTACGGTGTGGCGCTTCCAGCATTCATTGACGCGTGCGCGCTCCTCGCCTACACTGCCTGTTGGCTCTGAACTGCTTTGGAGGATTCATTTTGGTGGTAAAACTCCGTATCTTCGCGCGCCTGCTTTTGCTGCTCGGTCTTATTTTCTCTCTTGCCATTGGCGGCCGGTATGCCCCGGCGAGGGCCGCGAATCCGGTAGCGAATCCGGCCCATAAGGCACATGCCGCGCCGGTGCCCGTGCGCGACGGCACGCTGGTCGAGGGGATCCAGGAGGATCCGGACCAGTTGCTGCCGAACTTCAGCGGGCGTTTATACACACTGCTGGTGCAGCAAACCCTGTTCGCGCCTCTCTTCTATTCCGATAACAACGGCGTGATCCAGCCCGGATTGGCGAGCGTGGTGCCTACAGTGAAAAACGGCGGCATCTCGGACGACGGCAGAACCTATACCTTCCATCTGCGTCGTGGACTGCACTGGTCCGACGGCACCCCACTCACCGCGCGTGACGTGGACTTTTCCTGGCGGCTATGGACTAACAGTAAGGTCTCGCCCGCGCCGTACTCCACGCTCGGCATCGACCGTATTGGTGGCGCGGCGATCAGCGCGGACGGCCTGAGTATCACCTTCTTGTTGGTGCAGCCATACGTGCCTTTCTTATCCGATTGGACCGAGTCCCTGCAGCCGCTGCCGGCGCACGTCTTGAGTTCCATCAAGCCTGAGGCGCTGGGCAATTCCGGCGCCGCGCTGCTGCCAAATGTGAATAGCGGCCCGTTCACGCTGCAAGAAGTGCGGACCGGCGACCGCATCGTGGTGACGCGGAACCGCTTCTATTATCAGGCGGCGCAAGGACTGCCCTATCTCAAGTCGATTGTGTTCCGCGCCATCCCAAGTGCCGGCAACATCGTGCAGGCGCTGCGCGCGCGCACCGTCGACACTGCCTGGCTCTTGCCCATCACGAACCTGAACGCCATGCGCCATATCAAGGGCATAAACGTTTTACCGCTCAAGGACGCGTATTGGGAAGCCGCGCTGATCAACATGCGGCGGCCACTATTCCAGGATGTGCGCGTGCGGCAGGCGCTTGAGTACGGCCTGAACCGCGCGGCAGAGGTGCAGACGGCATGGCACGGCATGGCGGCTTTGATTGGCGACGATCAGCCTCCCTCCTCTCCCGCCTACTCCCCCACCGTGCAACCGTACCCGTACGACCCCGGCAAGGCCGGTAGGCTGCTGGACGCCGCGGGCTGGCGCCTTGGCGCCGATGGTCTGCGACACAGAGCGGGGAAGGTGCTCAGCTTCACTTACTCCACTACCTTCAATAACCCCTGGCGGCAACAGGACGAGGCCCAGGCTCTTGCCGATTACGAGCGCATTGGCATCCAGCTTATTATCAAAAATTACCCGCCGAGCGCGTTCCTGTATGTCCTGCAGCATGGGCAGTTCGACCTGGCGGAGTACGTCTTCAACAACGCGCTGGATCCCGACGACACATCGTCGTTCGGTACCCACTTTACCTATCCGTACGGCACGAACTACGGCGGTTATAGTAGCCCAGAGTTCGATCGGTTGGCGGGTCAGGAGGTGACGACCGTCGACCCCACCCAGCGCATGGCAATTTTCCAGCGCATCCAGAAGCTCCTGCACGACGACGTAGCCGCGCTGTGGTTGTACAGCCCGTACGACCTGGCGGCGGCCTCGACCCGCGTCCACAACTACATGCCGGCGCCGTATAGTCTCGACACCTGGAACTCCTGGCAATGGTGGGTGGACGCGCCGCCGAAGCCGGCGAAGCATAAGTAGCCGCGGGCGGCGTGCCTCCACGTTCGCCTTGCATTTCTCGTGCGACGACGCTGAAGGTAAAGCAATCTTGCAATTGAGATGAGAGTTGGGCTCCAACCCAGCTCTGCTACATGGCGTCTAGCTTGGCGAGCAATTCGCCGCGGCGGGCCGCGATCCATTCCGCGGCGCGGGGAAAGTCGGCATAGTCATGAATCTCGTCAAGCGCCGGGGCATCGTGTGTCCAGGCCGCTTGCAGCAGCGCGTAGTCCTGCAAGCTTTCGGCGAATATTTCCCAGCGCAGCGAATCGATCGGGCCTTCCGCGCCGGGGTACACCACGAACGTATCGCCGTACGGCCAATCAGGCCAGCTATGCCCGTCGGAAACCGTGAAGGGATCGATAAGCTCCATGGTCTGCCTGCGATACCAGTAGTTATAACCCCAGTGCAAAAAGCCCCGCGCTTGCAACTTGAACGCCAGCCATCCTGACATGCGGATGCTCGTCAATGGCGTATCCAGGGTGCGATTGAGGTATGAGCCGCGTGGCCCGCAACAAAAATAGACCCAGGCGGGGGAGCCTGCCTTTATGAACTCCGGCGCCACGGTAAGTAAAGGGACCGGGATGTCGGTCAATCCCTGGCGCGCGTACCGTACGTCGCTCAATGCATCCATCACTCGCATCCAGGGCGCCAGCTCGCGCAACAGCGCGCGCGCGGCGCGATAGTGCGCAAGCTGGTCGTCTCCATGCGGCTCGTCGGACAGGTGGAAGAAGCTGGCGTCGAGCAATCCCTCCGCGCGCAAGAATCGCTCGAACGCCGGCAAGAACTGGCTGAGGAACTGGCGATACTCACTCGACGTTGCCCCAGTCATTACCGGCCAGAGCAACTGCCCCGCCTCGCCGTGGCCGTCGTAGACGCGGATCGCGTGCTCCGCCCCCCACTGCGTGAACAGGTGCGTCCATTCCCAGCGCGTGATGCCCTGCTCCCTGGAAACCTGAATCCAGCGGCGGACGAGATCCCACGCGAAATGGTAGTTGTCGCCTTCACGTCGCACGCCGAGCAGTTGGGTTGGCCGCTTCACGCCGTCAAGCGGCGGCGTGAACAGCGGCACGTAGACCGTGTCCTGTCCGTGCTCGGCCAGGTTTGCCAGATATGGCTTGAGGATCGCCCAGAAACGTTCCGTGAAGGGATCGACGTGATACCAATCGCAGAGGGCGTCCGCGTACAGCCAGGTGGTGGAGGGAAAATCGTGTCGCGCCGGCAGCACGGCGCCGTGGACGACGAGCGATGCCGAAAGGCGCGCCGCGTCCCCATCGCCGGCTGTCAGGGTGACGGCGATCGAATACGCGCCTGGCGGCGTGTCGGCCGCGACCTGAATCGTGATCCAAAATGCGTGCGTCTCCTGAGGCCCGGCCTGGATTACCGCGTCCGGCCACAACGGATCCGGTACGAAGCCAGGAATATGCGCGCTGCCTTCGGCGTACTCTACTGGCGTCTCCGTATTCCGGTGCGGCATCGGCACATAACCGACTCGCCGTACCCGTGCCGTAAGCTCGTCCGGCGCCGTCACGACCGCCGTGATCCATTGGGCGGTATCCGCGCCGCGAAAGACGGCCTGCAACGAGACGCGCTCGCCCCGCGCCGCAGCAAGTGCCGGCATACGGCTGGGCTCGATGGGCGACGATGGGTAGAACCGGCGAAGGGAGCTGGACAACCATGCCTGCATTGGCACCCTCTCTGACATCACTCACGCGGCATACGCGGCCCAGATGCTAGCCGCACTGCCGCCCACGCCCGTGGCGATTCTACCAGCCCGAGACCGGGTGTGGCGCGCGGCTCGGCTAAACGGATAGGCAGGTAGCACCTAGACGTACGCGGAGTCCCCGGCTGGGCCGTCTATGCCGCATACTGACATGTAGATGTATATGAGCAGCAACGGCTTCCACGGCCCCACGCCGCGGCGCCGCCGACCACAGGCTTCGGACCAGGAACAGCGCGGACGTTTTTCCTCGGCCATCCGCACCATACGCGGCACCGCGGCGGGCGTGCCGCGCGTGCTGGCATTGGTCTGGCGGACCGACCGCAAAATGACGCTGTTGCTGGCG
>JANWHV010000013.1 GCA_025450255.1 Chloroflexota bacterium
ACATGCTCGGAGGCGGGGCCTTGCGTCTCGGCAACCTGGATCGGGCGGGCGCGCTGCTCGACGAGGCGCTTGCGCTCCGGCGGGGACTGGGTGATCGGCAGGGCATCGCCTTCACCATGCATGGCCTGGCGTGCGTGGCAAACGAGCAGGGGGATCTCGAACTGGCGGTCGCCCAGTATCTGGAGGGTCTTGAGATTTTCCGTGAGACAGGGGAGATCGTGGGATGCGCCAGCAGTCTTATGTGGCTGGGGACGGTGGCCCACAGGCGAGGCAGGGCGGGGAGAGCCGCGCTGCTCCTGGCCGCCGCGGCAGCCCAGCGCCGGGCGGTCGGCGTGCCACTTCTAACCGAAATACGGCCAACCATCGACCATTACGAAGCCGAGGTGCGCGCGGTGCTCGGCGAGGACGTCTATCGAGCGGCGTGGTCCGCCGGGGAGGCGCTCTCCCTCGACGCGGCCATCGCCGAGGCATCCCTGGAGGCAGAGGCGCCATAGAGTTGGAGCGTGGAGCAGCGCCGTGAAAGGGTAAATCGTGGCGCGACGGGTGTAGTCCGGTTGGCGCCACGACCCGGAACATCTCAACGCCGCCATCAATGACGCCGCCTTCGGATGTAGCATCCAATAGACTATCGTGTGTACCATCACTGTACATGCATCGTCTGTTACAACTGGCATGTGTTACATATAGCTCCAGTAGCGAAGTAGCTTAGAGTATTGACATTGAATTGCATATTCTGTTACCGTTTGCAGCTATTAGGCATCTGCCACGCCGTACCCCGATCCTGTCGCATTGGCGAACGGAGGGCTATGAGTGGAAACCGATTCACGTGCGATGCGAAATCGCGTGCAATGGGGTCACGCAGCGTCGATCGTCCGTGCGGCGCGATCCCCGCACAACACAGTTCAAAAGATTGTCCATCTGGCGATCGTTGACGATCCGGATCGGCGGCGTATGGCGGGGGAGGTGACGATGGAAGAGAGGCCGTGACGCTGGTAGACACGAGACCCGGCATTCCTCAATCACTGTTTTCGCAACGTCCAATCATATCTCAAGGACGAGATCGCGAATATCTTCCTCACCGTGAGGAGAAGGGGCCGATACGATGGAGAAGGCATTTGACACGATAGCGCCCGCGTTCGAGAAGAAGATCTCACGCGGCACGATGCTCAAGGGCGCGGCGGCCGTTGCAGGCGCCGCCGCCCTCGGCAAGATTCAAGTCGGTGCGGATCGCGCCGAGGCGGCAATCAACGAGCCGCTACCCAAGAACGTCTCCGCGACCTTCAGTATCTTCGGGGACGATTACAACCCCACGGACTCGATGGTCAAGTCACCCAATAACCCGTTGCCAATCCACAATCTGCGGGTGGTGGCTGATGAATACCAGCGCATGTATCCTGGCGTAAAGGTAAACATCGTTGTCCCACACTATGCCAATGACGACCGGCGTACCTGGGAAATCACGCAACTCGTCGGCGACGTCGCTCCGGAAATTCTGCAGACGCCAGCGCAGGCGATCGTGCCTGATATTGGCAAAGGGTGGTGGCTCAACCTGGATCCGTATCTGGCGCAACCGAATCCCTATATTCCCGCCGGTCATCCTGGCCATGACCGCTGGATCGACGAATTCTATCCCGCGCTTACCCAGGCTCAGCGCGCGCCCGACGGCCACCTCTATGCGCTGCCATATGACTTCGGCACCGACCTGGTCTTCTATAACAAGACGATGTTCAAGCAGGTGGGCGCGACGCCCCCACGCACCTACGCCGAGTTGCTCGCGGTTATGGCGAAGCTGCAGAAGGCCGGCCACGTACCTTTTGGCGCGCGCGTTCCCGCCGATCCATGGTGGGAGGTAGGCTCCATGGTCATGCGCCGGTACGAGAAGATCATCACACCTACCGGCGGTGGCCACAGCTATACGGCTAAGGACGTAGCGCTGGCTATTTTGCACGGGAAGTGGGGCGCCAATACGCCAGAGTATGCCAATTACCTACAGCTTACCAAGCAGCAGATCCCATATTGGAAAAAGGATTGGCTGGTCAATATCGGTCCCAGTATCAACGACCCCACCGCGGAGAACGAGTTTCAGCAAGGGCGGATAGGCATTCTGCAATCCGGCTTTTATATGATCAGCACACTTGAGTCGGACAACCAGCTTCCGTTTGAGTGGGGGACATTCCCCTATCCCACCCTGACACGCGGCACTGGCCCCGGCCAGTCGCCGTATGCTGATGGCCTGCCGGCGCCGATTATTGGCGGCGCGGACGTGATGTACGCGGTCACCAAGACCGCCATTGAGCGCAAGAACTTGCCGGTGGTGATCGACTTCTTACGCTATATCAGCGCGCCGGCCCAGGCGAGCCGGATCGTGAACGAACTGGGCCAGAAACTGCCGATTGAGCGCGAAGTCGCGGTCAACGCAAACTTGAGGAGCATCGCGACGCAGCTAACGCATACCATGGGTTCGGGCGGAATATTTTTCTGGCAATACAACTTCTCCCCCGAGGCCCTGCAGAAGGTGTATAACCTGACCACGTCCTACTGTATTGGCCAGGCGAGCCTTAGCTCGACTGTCGCGGCAATTCAGCAGGAATATGTGCGCCAGTCAAAGGATTCCGCGGCCAAGTTCGGCTGGAAATAACCTTTCACGCTTGGGCGGCCATGTCGAGCATCCCCGGTATGGCCGCCCAGGCCGGGGGATCACGCACGATCGCATGACTACAATGTCAGGCATTCGGAAAGGGACACGGGATGGCGCAATCCCAGCACGTTGAGATGCACTCAGCGGCGAGGGCGTCAGAGCATGATGCCCATGGCATTATGATGCGACGCGAACCGTCACTCTGGCGTCGGATTGTTCGCGCGCGCCTCTATTACCTTATGCTCGTCCCTTGTTTCGCGTTGCTCGTCACGTTCTCCTATTATCCGGCATTTAGCGCCGTGTATAACTCGTTCTTCATCTTTGACTACGGCTTGCCTTCACACTTTATCGGGTTGACAAATTTTACCGATCTGTTTTCCGACCCGGTCTTTCGCGCGGCGGTCTGGCACGTGGTCGAGCTTACGGTGTTCGGCGTGATCACGGGCGTGACCGTGCCACTGGCGGTGGCCGAGTGGATCTTCCGCCTGCGCTCCCAGCGTTCGCAATATTTCTATCGCATACTGATGATCTGGCCCGCCGTCGTGCCGGAAGTAGTGGGGCTACTGATCTGGCAATTTATTTACGATCCGGACTCCGGCGCCCTTAACTCATTCCTGCAAGCGATTGGACACCCCGAATGGACGCAGCTCTGGCTCGCCAACCCGGATCTGGCGCTGTACGCGCTGATGTTCTCAAACTTCCCCTTCGTGGGTGGCGCGGCCGTCCTGATATATCTCGCCGGCCTGCAGAGCATCTCAAAGGAGGTTTTCGACGCGGCCGCGATAGACGGCGCCAGTAACAGGCGCCGATTCTGGTCGATTGACCTGCCCCTGATCAAGGGCCAGATCAAGCTCAATGTCGTTCTGGCCATACTCACCGGCATGCAGGCGTTTCTCGGCTCTCTCTTGCTCACCAATGGCGGACCACTGAACGCCACGAATGTGCCGATTCTCTATATGTACCAGGAGGCATTTACCTATGGTCGGTTCGGCTATGCGTCGGCAATCGGGGTACTCCTTTTCCTCGCCGTTTTCTTGCTAACCTTCGTCAACCTCAAGGTTATGCGTGATAGGTCGTAGCGCGTCCGCGCGGCAGGAGGAAAGTCAAGGACAATGGCCGTGAATGCCCACCCAACTGGTATGCCTATTCCCACACGTCAGACACACGGAGCTATGGCAAAATTCGTACGCAGTGGGGACTGGTGGCGACATTTGCTGCTGATCATTGTCTGCATCTTCCTCTTCATTCCCATGGCCCTGACGGTAGTCATCTCCACCAAGACCATCAACCAGTTCAACGTGGCGCCGCTGACCGTTACCTTTCCCATGCATTGGGACAACTATCAGGTTGCTGGGCAATTCGTGATGCACTACGTGTTCAACAGCATCATCATCAGCGGACTGACTTGCCTGGGCGTGCTGCTCATTGGCTCGCTAACCGCTTACGTCTTTGCGCGTTTTGAATTTCCGGGCAAGGGGTTCATCTATCAGGCGATGCTGGTGCTCTTGATGATCCCCCCGATCCTCACGCTCGTGCCCACCTTCCTGCTGACCAAAGACCTGCACCTGCTCAATACGTGGGGTGCCTTGATCCTGCCCTATATGGCGGCGGGCCTGGCTTTCGCCATCTTCATCCTCCGCACGTTTTATGAGAGCATGCCGGAAGAGCTGTTCGAGGCCGCGCGAATCGATGGCGCCGGTGAGCTCTCCGTTTTCTTCCGCATCGCCGCGCCACTCTCCAAGTCGATCCTCGGCGTGGTCGCGGTACTCAACATTCTGGGCACGTGGAACAATTATGTGTGGCCGTTGGTCACCATCCAGTCAGACAATCTCTTCCCACTGGCACTCGGCCTGACCGCCTACCGCCAGGCATACTACACGCTCTGGGGCCCGCTGATGGCAGGGTATGTGATAGGCACTATTCCTCTGATCATCTTGTTCGCCTTCACCAGCAAGCTGTTCGTCGATGGCTTGTCCGCGGGCGCGCTCAAACTGTAGAGCAGATCATGAGAAAGTGACGGCTGGGTGAGAAGGCATGCCTTCTCACCCGTGACCCAAGAATTGGGCCGGAGCGTCAGTTCGCGCGGCGGGCCGTTTCCACGCCCGGCAGCGAAAGACCGCGCGTGATAATCGCACGCAACTCCGATTCATGTTCGGCGGTCGGGTTGAGCAACGGCGATCGCGCCAGTCCCGCCGACCGGCCCTGAATCTTCAATCCAGACTTGATCAGCGAGACTGCATAGCCCTTCACCCGGTCGCGCAGGTCGGCGAAGGGGCGGTAGAACCCTTCCAGCAACAGGTCGGCCCGCGTGAGGTCTCCGCTGCTGATCGCGTTATAGAAAGCGCGCGCAATCTCCGGCACGAAGTTGAAGACGGCTGAGGAATAGGCGGTCACGCCGGCACCAAAGAACGCCCTGGTCGACATCTCTGCCGTAGGCATGCCATTGATCATCACCAGGCGATCGCCTACCGCCAGGTTGATCCGAATGAGGCGCTCCATATCCCCATGCCCATCTTTGAAACCAATTACGGTCGGCAGTTCGGCCAGCCGTCCCACCGTGGCCGGCGCGAAAATCGCGTTGTCGCGCTGATAGACGATGATCCCCAGGGGAGTCGCGGCCGCAATCGCGCGGTAATGCTCGTACAGGCCTTCTTGCTCTGCTTGCAGCAAATACGGGGGTAGGACCAGCAGGCCATCCGCGCCTTCTCGCGCGGCAATCCGTGCGATTTCTACTGCTAGTCTCGTGCCGTAGCCGGTGGCGGCGACGACAGGGACCTTACCCCCAATCTCCGCGACCGCTGCGCGCACCAGAGCCTGGTATTCATCGGGGCGGAGCGAAAAGAATTCCCCGGTGCCGCCACAGACAAACAGGGCTTCCGGACGCCCGTCCACCATGTAGCGCAGGTGCTCGCGATACCGATCGAGATCGATGTCTCCATCCGGCCTGAATGGCGTGACAGGAAAAGACAAGAGCCCGTGAATGTTGGCGCGTAGCTGTTGCGGATCCATTGCCATAATCATCCCTTCCATGGTCCATTGCGGTCCCACCCCTGAACCGCGGCATGCTGCTCGCCGCCCGCTGCCGCTCCTGTCTCGTC
Source organism: Chloroflexota bacterium (assembly GCA_025450255.1). The sequence continues at coordinate 5,737 of JANWHV010000013.1, forward strand.
ACGCCGGTCCGATAGGCGCGCGCATCAATGGAGTCGGCCAAAAAGCGGTCATACTGCAAAGGGCCGGCTACCAACGGACAGGCTTCCAGCCAGGCTGAATCTTTTGCATTTCGGCCACGTCGTCGCGCTTGGCCAGCCCTGCCCGTTGATATTGCTCGTGCAAACGCGCAAGCGCGTCTTCATCCAATTCCACGCCCAATCCCGGCGTGTCGTCAATCGCCAGCGAGCCGTCGCGAAACTGCCGCTTGCCGCCGGCAATCACCTCTTCCGCCTGCCAGGGGTAATGCGTGTCACAGGCGTAGGTGAGATTCGGAATTGCCGCCGCCACATGCGCCATGGCCATCAGGCTGATACCAAGGTGCGAGTTGGAATGCATGGAAACGCCCCAGCCAAACACCTTGCACAATCGCGCCAGTTTCACCGTCGCCGACAGGCCGCCCCAAAAGTGGTGATCGGAGAGCAAGATCCGGATGGATCCGCGTTCTACCGTCTCCGGAATATCCGCCCAGGAGACCGTGCACATATTGGTCGCCAGCGGGATCGACCCCTGCTTGGCTACCGCCGCCATGTTGGCCGGGCCGTCCGTAGGATCCTCGTAGTATTCCAGCGTCCGTTCAAGCGCCCGGCCGGCCCTGATGGCGGTTTCCACGCCCCACGCGGCGTTGGGGTCGTGGCGCAGAGGGACGTCAGGCCCAAACGCCTCGCGCAGGGCACGGATTGTCTCGACCTCCGAATCTGGGTCAAGCACCCCACCCTTTAACTTGACGCTCTTGAAGCCAAACAGCCGCGTAAAGTCGCGAGCCTGCCGCACCAGCCCCGCGGGCGAAAGCGCCTCCCGCGCCAGGTAGTCGTCCCGATCCTTGGCGGCGGTAGAGGCGCCGGCGAGGCCATCGGCGCCGCCGATGCCCGCGTGCTTGTAGAAGAGGTAGGCGGAGAAAGGGACGCTGGCGCGGTAGCGCCCCCCGAGCAGGTCCGCGACAGGCCGCCCCGTCACCTTGCCGATGATGTCGTAACAGGCGACCTCGATCGGCGAGTAGGTCTGCACTGGCGAGGAAACCGCCCCTTCCCAGGGACGGTCACGATGCAACCCGGCGCCCGCCTCGCCGGCGATGGCCGCTTCGATGCCCGACAATTGATAGGGGTCCCGGCCAATCACCCGTTCCCGGGCCGCCTCAAGGTCCCGTACGGGGATGACGCCGCCGTAGGTCTCGCCCAATCCGGTCACGCCCTCATCCGTCTTGAGTTGGACAATGGTCCGCAGGGCATACGGCGCGTGCAGACCAAAGGCGCTGCGAAGCGGCGGATCCGCCATCGCAACCGGGACGATCCGCATCTCAACAATCTTCATTGCTTCTCCATCGTGCCTTTCCTTCGCCCGTGACCGGCCCCCAATCTCAGGGCGGCACGGCATCGCGGGCCGGATTCGGGTTAAGCCTCCGAGCGCTGAATTGTCGCGTCGTCACGGGTCATGACCTCGGTACGAAGACGAATGCCCAGGCCAGGCCCTTCGGGCAGATACATGTAGCCCTGGCGGAGGATCGGCGTACCCTCGACCAGATCGGCGTAAAACGGATCGTAGAGAACACGTGTTGTTTCCATGATGTAGCCGTTTGGCACGTTGAGTAGGACATGCGCCGCCGCGT
>JANWHV010000014.1 GCA_025450255.1 Chloroflexota bacterium
TACCGTCCCACTGTCGCTCAGGACGCAGAACGCATTGCGCTCCAGGGCTATGAAATCAAAGAACCCGAAGGGAGGCAGGAAGCGAACGTCGACATCATTGGCGGAGACCCCGAATTGCCGCATCTTACCGAGAGTCCGTGGGTGGGTGCTGACGATGACCGGTACGCCGTACTGCTGATGTAACCGGACCAGCGCTTGCGTCAAATCGTGCAGACGTTCTTCGATATCAACATTTTCGGCCCGATGCATCGTGACCAAAAAATAGCGCTTCGCGCCAATTTCCAGTTGATCGAGAATGCGCGACGCCTGAATGCCTGAATCGTAAAAACGGATGATCTCCGAGATCGGATTGCCGGTCACATAGATGCGTTCCCCGGCAATGCCTTCGCGTAGCAGGTTCTGCCGGCTCCGCTCCGTGTAGGGCATGAGCACATCGCTACAGTGATCGATCACGCGGCGGTTTATTTCCTCCGGCACTCTATCGTCGTAACAACGGTTGCCTGCCTCCATATGGTAGACAGGTATACCCAGGCGCTTCGCCAGTATCGCCGATAGGCCGCTGTTCGTGTCGCCAAGAATGAGGATGGCGTCGGGACGCTCGGCGTGCAACACCTGATCCACGGCACTGAGCATGGCGCCGATTTGCCGGCCAAACGTTTCGCCAGTCACTCCCAGATAGTGATCGGGCGGCCTGACACCCAGTTGACTGAAGAATATGTCGCTCAGGTTCGGGTCGAAATTCTGACCGGTGTGTACGACTCGGTGGTCGCACAGGCGGTCGAGCTTTTCAATTATCCGGCTGAGCCGGATGATTTCGGGCCGCGTTCCCAGAATGGTCAGAACTTTCATCGCAGCATTTCGCCCATTGCCGGCTCAGCCGCGTCAAACAGCAGGCTGCGCCGCGTCAACAGGCCGGCTAACTCTTTACGGTCCATTACATCTGACGCCGAGCTGTATTCGGTGGTCAGCGCGGGCCTGAAATCGCTGGTGTCACCGACTTCCGGCAGCAACGGGTGAATTGCGTAATAGCGCCCGCGTTCCACCGTTCGATGGCATTCTTCCTCGGAAACAAGGATCTCGTGAACTTTCTCGCCGGGCCGAATCCCCGTCACCACGGTCGCGATCGGACGGTCGCCAATCAATACGGCGGCGATATCCGTCACCTTCGCCGCGGCGGCGCGTGGAATGTACGTTTCGCCACGCCGCGCGCCGGCAAGCGCCGCGAATACCGTATCGACCGCGTCATCCAGGCTAAGCAGGAATCGGGTCATGTCGACCGTGGTGATCGTAACCGGCCCGCCGCTCCTGATCTGATCGTGGAATAGCGGGATGACTGAACCGCGTGACGCCAGAACATTGCCGTACCGCACGCAAACGAAGCGCGTCCGTGGGCAGCGCATATTGGCTTGAATGAAGATACGTTCCTGCAACGCCTTCGTCATCCCCATCACGTTTACGGGCTTGCACGCCTTGTCCGTCGATATGCCTATAACGGTTTCGACCGGCAGGTTGTGCTCTTGAATCGCGCGGACGATATTTTCCGGCCCCGATATATTGGTCAACACCGCTTGATACGGAAAGTACTCGCAAGTTGGCACCTGCTTAAGCGCGGCGGCGTTGAATACGACGTCGGCGTCGCGTAACACGCTAGCCACGGCATGAAAGTCGCGCACGTCGCCAATGCGGAATTCCAGCAGCTCCTCAAAGTTGTGATAAATTACCTCATCGGTCACGGCGTGTTTGTGTTTGTACTCCACGCGCATGCCATGTTGCTTGGCTTCGTCGCGCGAGAAGATAATGAGCTTGGCGGGCTTCCCAAGCTCGCCACCCAGGATACGACGCGTCAGGACCTGCCCCAGGGATCCCGTACCCCCGGTGATCAAGACCCGCTTGCCCTCAAGCGGTTGCATAGTGTTGCCTCCATTGGTCATATGGCGTGGCGTCGCGCGCCAATTCACCAATCATTGCATCCCACGATGGAATCTGATAGCGTGTCGCGTTCGTAAAGCGATCCGCGTTCAAGGCTCGGTTACAGGGCCGATCGTCGAATGGCTCGATCTCAATCGGCAAGTCCATGGCATCCCGAATCCTTGATAACAGCTCATACTTGCTTATCGGGGTACTGGCGACGTGATAGAGACCCGAAAGGTCAGGGTGGTCGGCAATCACATCCCCGATAACCCGCGCCAGATTCGCGGTCGGGAAACCCGAGAATATCGCGTGCTTATAGCCACGCACCCGTTTTCCGCGCTGGCCAAGAAACCACTCGAGCAGCGCGCTGCTCTTGAGAAAGTCGCGGCCGAATATCGACGTACGTATCGTGAGACAACCAGGCCGATCGACTTCGCCCAGGTGCTTGCTCTGGCCGTACAGATCCTCAGCGTCGGAAGGCTCGTCCTCGGAATAATTCCCTTTGCGGCCGCTGAATACACAATCCGTACTCACGTGCAACATCCGCGTGCCGGTCGCGGCGCACAAGTCGGCCAGGCGATGCGGGAACAGGGAGTTAACGGTAATGCTGAGAACCGGGTCGCGGGCCTCCTTCAACTGTTTTATGATGCCGATGCAGTTGATCGCAACGTGTGGACGTACGGCGGCGAACGTCCGCACCACGCTGTCGACGTTGGCGGCGTCCACCCCTCCGAGCAGGTGATCGCTATTGTGGCCTTCGTACATCGGGAACCGTCGCCACAACCCGCTGGAGTTGCGGAATGTGGCATAGGTGTCGAATCGATCGTGCAAGGTCTGAAATACCTTGTGACCAAGCATGCCGTCGCCACCTAAAATCAGCACCCTCAGGTTCCGTGCGTTAGTTGACGGCGAGATCCTATCGACCATTCCTGCTCCGCTCCCTTTGCCGCGACAGTGACTCTATGAGGCCGGTCCGCGTAGCCGGCAAGCCCTTCATCTAAAGCGACGACGGGTACGGAGCGAAATATCTCGCGCGCGGCTCAGGTATCAGCCAAGTGGTCAAGGGCATCGCGCTGACATTCGCGGCACGGCTGGTATCGATCCCAAAGTTTTTAGCAACGCCCAGCACCATCGCCGTGCTCCGCGATTTTGCAAGCTGACTCCCACCGTGCGTGTCGCCAATCAAGAAGTGGCATCATCCTGACGTTCGTTCAACGTACCATAGGACGCGATGCAGCCGCCACCACGACGGCTTGCCCCGCTCGCCAGGAATCCGCCATCCTCTACAAGGTTCGGGGTTCTCCGCGGGTGCTTGCGCGGACTGAGCCGGATCGAAGTGGATACGGAATGCCAATGGCCGCTTATTGCTCGTCCAGGCGCCAATCGGGATCTTGCACAGGACCATCCGTCGCTTCGTGGATCGTATCGATGGCCCCCAGGTCTGCTATCCTGTTTACCTGAAATCGAATATGCGCGAAACAACTTACGCCCCTCATCATGCCCCCACAATCTCATCAAGCCGTATGGACCGGCACGGATCTTCCGTCGATTGGTTGCGATACTTTGGAGCAGTATAGTGCGTAATATCGTTCCCTCGCGTGACGAGTTCGAAAGGCGAATTCCGGCCGCGTACCGGCGAAACGCAGGCATAGGCCCGTACTATCTTCCTGTATTTGGCAGGATGTATACGAAACGGCTTGGTGACTGCCTGCGCGCGGCTCGCCGGTACGCTAACGCTCCGGCAGCGGTGCTGGATGCCGGCTGCGGACTGGGACTTGCCACCGCCGCCCTCGCGGACCTTTACCCCAAGGCGGATGTGTTCGGTCTTGATATGTATCCCGACGAGATACTTCGGTACGCGGGCAAGCTCATGCCGGGGTCCGCCAGGGTGAGATTTGTCAGCGGCTCAATCGAGGCGGCTCCGTTCGCGAGTAAGCAATTCGATCTGATCACCGCTTTCGACATGCTGGAACACGTGCCACACCCCGAAACCGCGCTCGATGAGATTGCGCGGATGCTTTCGCCGTCAGGCATAGTTGTCGTCTCGGTGCCGATAGAATCGCCGATACTGGGCGCGCTGAGATATATTGCACTGGCGGGCGGCAGGCGGGGAGAAATACACCCACATTGGGAAGGCACGTGCAAAGATGTAGGCGCGTTTGAAGCTGCCTGGCTCAAACGATTCGCCCCAATCAGCACTTTCAACACGCCACTGCGACAGGCGCCCAGGATCGTCAACTACGATGTGGTGTTGATTGGCAGGGCGCGAGGCGAGCCCCTACCCGACCAGCGAGGTTGAGGGTGGTCATCTTATGGGATGTTTCTCAACCCAATGCTGCGTAAGGCTTGCACTGTGAACATCCTGGTGACTGGTGGCGGCCGTAGCGCGGTTGGCAAGCCTCTCATGGCTGACTTGACCGTGCGCGGATATGATGTATGAGGCGCCAATCACGGTCAAGAACTACATGCGATGTGAGGCTGGGGAGTACCGACAATTTGCAAGTTTGTTTGAAGGACGGTCGTTCAATCTCGTCTCACATGTGGCGGCGGAGTTCGGTCACTGGAATGGCGAGCGTATTTTCAACGCGTCGTGGCGATCCAATCTTTAGTCGCTTTCAACCACGGATCGTTGAACAGCCGGCGCCGCGGCACGAGACCGAGCCGGCGAATATTGTTGAAGCCGGCGGCCCCGCTTGAGAATCCTTGTCGTCCAGGAAAGCGATTGGATGCGCCGCAATCCGCATCAACAGCACCAGATGCTGGAGCGCTTGTCCACGGTTGGCCATGAGGTCATGGTCATCGACTATCCAATAAACTGGCGCAGTGAAGGACATGGGCTCATAGCGCCCAGGCGCGTATTTAAGGGCGTTTCAAAGGTCGTGCCGGGCGCCGGCGTCACGGTCATTCGCAGCGCTAAAGTGCGGATTTCCGGTGTGGGCAAGCTAAGTTGGCTCGCTACCAATATCGTGGAGATCGTCCGCGCTCTGCGCGGCTTCCGACCTGACGTGCTGGTAGTTCTTGGCCTCAGCAATGGACTTCCGGCTATGGCAATGGCGCGACGGGCTGGAGTGCCCGTCGTGATACACCTGATTGACGCTTTGCACACGCTGGTCGAGCCACCGGCATTGCGGCCAGTCGCGGCTTGGGTGGAGCGTCGTTTATTGCGAGGAGCCGACCACGTCATCGTGGTAAATAAGGCCCTGGCCAACTACGCCGTTGATATGGGCGCGCGCCCAGATAAAATGTCGATGATTCCCAGTGGAGCGGACATCTCTGCATTTGGGCCGCACGTTGACGGCGCTATCGTGCGGCGAGAGTACGGTATTGAGGCCGATGAGCAAGTCCTTCTCTTTATCGGCTGGCTCTATACTTTTTCAGGACTGCGCGAGCTTGCCACGGCCATGACAGTGCGAAAGAAGGAGCTTGCAAAGGTCCGACTGCTCATTGTCGGCAACGGGGATCTGCTGTCGGAGTTAACGCGGATCCGCGATGAATCCCTGGGAGATCGCCTGATAATAGCTGGGCAGCAGGACCCGACGCGCATGCCCGTGTTCACGGCGGCGGCGGACATCTGCCTTCTTCCCTCGCATGTTAACGTCACGATGAAACATATTGTGCCCGGGAAATTATACGATTACCTGTCGGCCGGGAAGCCAATCCTCGCGTCGCCGCTTGCCGGGGTGCGATCGGAATTCGGTGACCAGTCGGGCATTCTCTATGTCGACGGGCCGGAGGCCGTGCTTCAGGCAGCGGCGGAATTGCGGCGTCAGCCGGCGCTTGTATCAAGTCTGAGCGTGGCTTCGCGGCGCGCGGCAGAGGCGAACGGAACGTGGGACGATGTTACGCGCAAATACCGGCGCGTTCTCTCCGAAATGGCCGCAATGCGGAAGCGTACACCCGCTATCACGCTCTAGCCGTAGATCGGGTTGAAGTGCAGTGCAGTGAGACCATGATGCGACGATCGGATGCGGCAATTACCCGGAGGCCGCGAATCCTCTCCCTGTAAGACCGATCTAACAGAAAGCTATCGATGCGGAACGACACCAGGTTTGGGCGAGGTCAGCCGATTATTCTTCGTGTTATCCAGGAATTCTATCCCCGTGTCACTGGCCCGGCCAATCAAGCCTTTCGTACATCCCAGTGGCTTGCGCAATTGGGATGGCGTTCTCCGATTTATACCACTATGAACGGCGCGTCCAGCGCGCCCCGTACCGAACAGACCGGCGGTTTTACCGTTCATCGGTTTCCGTATCACGGTCAGCTTTTCCGCTCCGTTTTCTCACCCGAATTACTTGCCGCCGTCGTGCGGGCTCCAGCGACGCTCGTGCACGTACACCAATGGCGTAACCCCAGTGCTGACGGGGCAATCTTGATCGCTCGCGCCCGCGGCATTCCGTTGGTAGTGCAGCCGCACGGCACCGCGGCTGGTTACAGGCGCATGGTAGAAGGGATGCACGCGCTTCCCTTTCAAACATACGATCGTGCGTTTGGCTGGCTGCCACGCCTGGCCGCGGCTGCGGTCGCCGCTACGGCGGGCGAGCGGGATGACTTGCTGGCCTACGGGTTTCGACCGGATCAAGTACATATTATCCCGGTCGGCATGGATTTTCGCACCGTGCCCCCAGTCCCCTTGCGATCATCGGGAACAGGACGCTTGCTGTTTGTGGGGCGCGTTGGACCAGATAGGCGGATAGAAGACCTCATTCGCCTCCTAGCCGCCGTTAGCCGGTCCGTGCCAACAGCATCGCTTCGTATTGTCGGTCGCGTGGACTCAAGCGTGAGTTCGTCAGGAAAAGGGTATATGCCATTTCTGCGCGACGTGATACAGGAGGCGGGCGCCGGCGACCGCGTCCAATTGGTGGGCGAAGTCACTGGATCGGCGTTATGGGATGAGTACATCCAGGCGGACGCATACGTAAATATGTCCATATACGAGAACTTTGGTCAGGCGTTTCTCGAAGCGGCGGCCGTTGCCCGACGTGACTACGGCATCGAAAGTGTTGCGGAGGCTTACACAACGCTCTATCGGGAAA
>JANWHV010000015.1 GCA_025450255.1 Chloroflexota bacterium
CGTCGATGCGGGCAGCTTCGAGAAGTTCCGTGGGAAGGGTCAGCATGAACTGGCGCAGCATGAAGCTGCCGAACGTGGAGAAGAACCCCGTGACGATCACCCCTGCCAGGCTGTCGGAGAGCCCCGCGTGACTGATCGTTATGTAGAGAGGCACCAGTACCACGGCGAAGGGCACCATCAGCGTGGCAAGCAGCACTACGAAGAGCAGATCCTTGCCGGGGAAGTGGTACTTGGCAAACACGTAGCCGGCCATGGTCGAGGTAAGCACCGACACGACGGTCACGCTGACGGACACGATCACCGTGTTGCGGAAGCTCGACCATAGATTCGCGTAACCAAGCACGTACTGGTAGGCGCCCAGCGTCCAGTGTTGCGGCAAGAGATCGTGCGACTCCATCAGCTCATGGAAGACCTTGAAGGAGCCGAAGACCGCCCATACAAGGGGCAGCAGCGACAGCAACACACCCACGGCCAGCACCAGGTACAGCGCCGACTGCCCAAGACGCAGGCGCAGCCAACGCCGGCGGACCGGAATAGGCATGGGGGACGGGTAGGCTCCGACCTCTACCAGGCGGTCAGGCGAGCGAGTCGCGGCCATCTAATAGGACCAGTTCATGCGCGTCAGGCGCAGTGTCATGAGCGTGAGCACCAGGGTAATCGCGAATTCCACCAGAGCGGCGGCGGAGGCCAGGCTGAACTGGAAGTTCTGGAAGGCCAGGTTGTAGATATAGAGATTGATGGTCATCGTCCCGTTGGCCGGGCCGCCCCCGGTCAGGACCTGGGGGATGGTGAACTCTTGCAGCGCCCCAATCACACCCAGGATCACCACCAGATTGAGGGTCGGTTGCACCAGAGGCAGCGTGATGTGCCGCAAGCGTGCCCACTCTCCCGCCCCATCGATGCGCGCCGCGTCGTTCACTTCGGTGGGAATGTTCAAGAGGCCCGCCGTCAAAATGACGATCGTGATCCCCAGTCCTTTCCAGGTGCCGAACAGCGCGGCCGTGGGTAGGGCCGCGTTCCCGTCACTCAGGAAACCGGAGGTCGGCAGGTGCAAGGTGCTCAACAGGGTATCAATCGGACCGACCACCGGGTCGAGCAGGTATTTGGCAATCAGGCTGGTGGAAACCACCGGCACCACCACCGGCACGAAGATCAGGCTCTGGAACAGGTTGCGCCCGCGCGCGACACCTGCCAGGCAGAGCGCGATAGCCAGCGCCAGCGGAATGCCGACGAGGACGGTAATCGCGCCCCATTCGACGCTGTTCTTGAGCGAGGTGCCGAAGAGCGGGTCGTCGAACAGGTTCCGAAAATTATCCAGACCGACGTATCGGCCGGGTCCGAGCAGGCGGTAGTGAATCAAGGATATGCGGAAGGCCTGGATGACCGACCAGAAGGAGACTACCGAATACCACGCCAGCAGCGGGACAAGGGTCGCGAAGCCGAACCAGAATTGGGGCCTGTGCAGCACGTTACCGGCCAGGCGGACGACTCCGCCTGGCCGGGCTGCCACAAGCACTCTGCCGCTCTGTCCCATGCCGTTCCTCACTGGTGATTCCTACCCAACCCGTGCCGCCGCTCGGCGGCACGGAGCCGCCACGGCATGCCCGGTAGCTCCGTGCCTGAGCGGTAACCTTTACCGTCGGCTAGAGGTTGGAGAGATCGCTTTGATATTGCTTGTATTGCGCCACGGCCGCGGCCTGGACCGCCTGCATGGCCTGCGTGGAGGTTGCCTTGCCCAGGCGAACCGCCTGGGATTGGGCGACGATCGCATCGACGATTTTGTTGTAGTAGCCGACCTCGCCGATGTACTTGACGGTATCGAGCAATTGCAGAACTTCCGGCTTGCTATCCAGGACGTATGAGGCGTTTGTGTTGTTCGCCGGCTTGAAGCGGGTCTTGTCGTGGAAGAGGATGTCTTTCCAGGCAGGAATCGCCACGCCGCCGTAGATCTTGTCGTAGATATACTGGCCCGGCCGCGAGCACACCAGGCGCAGGAAAGCGTCGGCGACGTTCGGGCTATGGGCATTGGCGGACTCGACCAGGCCCCAGCCCTGTCCGGAGCCCACGCCGACCGCCGGGTGGCCGTTAATTGGCGGAGCACCGGCGATCTCGAAGTCATAGCCCAGCGCGGGGCCGAAGAGGGATGCCGAGCCGTTGGTCAGGCTGATGGCGCACTCGCCTTTTAGCGCCACATCCTGCACGGCGATGTTATCGCCCCATTCGCGCTCGATCCCCATCTTAACGGGGGTTTCCACGTGGATCTGCATTGCCTTGATGCCGGCCGGAGAATCGTATTTGAACGTCTTGGTCGCCGGATCGAACGGGAAGGTGCCGATGGTGGCCATGAGCATGTTGATAGCGGCGTCGTCCCAGCCCTCGCCGCACAGGCCATACCGCGTGACTTTACCGCCCTTGGTTACTTGCAGCGCCTTGGCCAGGGCAAAAAGCTGGTCATAGCTGTCGAAGGCGAACTTGCCACTGGTGGGGGGATACTTCCCGGCCAATCCCGCTGCCTTGACCAGGTCGACCCGCACGTTAACGAATGGGCCCAGGCCGCCGTCGGCTTCCAGCGGTACGCCGTAGATCTTGTTCCGCCACGTAAACTCGTCGACCGAATCGCCGACGAAGTCGCGCGAATTGACGATGTGATTGGCCGCGTACACACTCTTCCCGATGTCCTTCAACGCGCCCTGAGCGGCGAGGAGCACGAGGTTCTGTCCGGTATTGGCGCAAATGTCAGGCTGCGTGCCCGCGGCGGTAGCGGCGATGAATTTGGTAGCGACAATAGCCGAGTTCAGCGCGGCGCGGTACAAGCTGTGCAGGCGTGTACATGTACAAGAGAATTCTCGCGAAGTGTTGACAGTATTACGTACATCGCGGCATTTGTCAATCGGATCTGCCACTTTTGTATACTGTTGGTTGTATCCATGTTCGTCAACTATGTCGTCGACGCGCTGGGCGGGCCGCGCCGGGATTGACGGTCGCCCCGCGCCGGCGACGATCGAGCAGCGAGCGGGCGAGAGGAGTACATCGATGAGCGCGAGCCGGCCGACACATCCCTGGGTGGCCGAGGGACAGAACAGGGTGCGTTTCGCCATTGTTGGCGCCTTCCTCAAGGAGTGGCCGCAAACACTGGAATTCGTGCAGCGCGCGGAGAGCCTCGGCTTCGATGCCTACTGGGCCAATGACCACCCGACGCGATCCATGGACTGCTGGTCGACGCTGGCCGCGCTCGCTATGGCCACCACGAAGATTCGGCTGCTCTCGCTGGCGAGCTGTATATACTACCGCGGCCCGGCGCTGCTCGCCCGTCTGAGCGCGGATGTGGATCGCCTGAGCGATGGCCGGCTCATTCTGGGCATCGGCATCGGCGACGACACGGCCGAGTTCGCGCAGCTCAACATTCCCTTCCCGCCGGCACGCGAGCGCCAGGAACTCCTGGAAGAGACGCTTCAGATCGTGGACGGCCTCTGGAACGCCGCGCCATTCACCCACGCGGGGAAGCACTTCCATCTCGATGGCGCGACCATCTCACCCCGGCCGGTCCAGCAGCCGCACGTGCCCATTCTGATCGCCGGCGGCGGGGAGCGGGTCACGCTCCGCCAGGTTGCCGCCCACGCCGACGTCTCGAACTTCGGCGCCCATGAGTGGACGGGCGGCGCCTTCGATCTGGACGACGTGCGTCGCAAGTTCGAGGCCCTGCGCCGCCATTGCGAGGAGTTGGGGCGGCCGTATGAGTCCATTCTGCGCAGCCACTACACGCCGTTCCTGGTGCTGGCCGAGACAACCGCCGCCCTGGAGAGCAAGAGGGCAACGGCGCGTATTCCCGATAGCCAGCTTCATACGGCGCCAGTATTCGCCACGCCCACCGGCGCCGTCACCCACTACCAGGCGCTCGCCGATGCCGGCGTGCAATACTTCATGGCGGTGGTGAACGGCTCCGACCCTGAAACCGTGCGCCTGCTCGCCGAGGAGGTCATGCCGGCAATCCGCATGGCGCGTTAGCGTGGCTGGTTGAAGATCCGGCCGGGAAGCCGCGCCGCGCGATCGCCGCGAGCACGTTCCCCGGCATTGCCACGCACCGGCATGCCGCAAGTGTTGACTGTAGACATGCCTGGCCTGCTGCTCTATACTGCGGGAAAAGTAATGCCCCGATCGATGGGATGGATGCAGTGAACGGTGAGCTTGTGCGCTCGGCGCCGATATGGGAGCAGGTGGTCACCGTGCTCCGTTGTGAGATCCTAGTCGGCGCGCTCGCGCACGGCTCGCACCTCAAGGAGCCAAGCCTGGCGCGGCGGTTCGGCGTGAGCCGGCTGCCCATTCGCGAGGCGATCGCGCAGCTCGACCGCGAACATCTGGTGCGGATTCTGCCGCGCCGCGGCGCATTCGTGATCGGTATTACCGCGCGGGACATCAGTGATATTTACGAATGCCGGACGATGATTGAGCTAGCGGCGGTCCGCCGCGTCGCCGCCACAATCGACGCGGAGGGTGTAGCCGAGCTGGATCGGCTCGTCGATCAGATGGACGGCGCGGTCACGTCCGGCCAGCTTCGGCTGATGGCCGCCGCCGATATGTCGTTCCATCGCCGTGTGGTCGACCTGTCACGAAACCGCGCGCTCATCGCTTCCTGGGAACCGCTGGCGCCGCTGATCGAGGCGATACTGGGCATCTCCGACACAACCTGCGCGGAGCTACCGATCGCGGTAGAGTCCCATCGCGCCATCACCAGGGCGCTGGCCAGACATGATACCGCCGAGGCGGTAGCGATCATGACGCTGCACCTACCGAGCGGCGAGTACCTTGTCCAGCGAGAAATTCAAGCCACCCAGGAGCGCCGGTTGCTCGACGCGCAACCCGCCTGACGCGGCTGGCGACCGCCTCCCTTGGCCGTCTATCCGCGAAGGAGCAGTGATACCATGGATGTCGCGTCGAGCGCCACGCGGCGCGACTGGCGCTGGGAGGCGGCCGGCGCGCCATACGGCGGCACGGTCACCAGCGTGGCCATCTCACCCAATGTGGCGCGCGACCGCATCTGCTTCGCCGCCACCATGGCCGGCCTCTATCGCTCGCCGGACCTGGGGGTCACCTGGCAACGCGAGCCCAGTGGATTCACCGGGCTGTCGCTGACGGCGGTAGCCGTCTCGCCCGCCTTCGCCGGCGACGGCCTCGTGCTCGTCGCCGGTCTGGAATGCGGCGTTTTCCGTCTGCGGGGCGGACAATGGCTGCCCGGCTCCTTCGGCGGCCGGCCCGTTCGCACCGTCGCGCTGGCAATCTCGCCTGCATTCGACCGCGACGGCATCTGCTTTGCCGCTACCATGGCCGACGGTGTTTTCCGCTCCCAGGATCGGGGCGCGCACTGGGGACAATGCACGTTCGGGTTGCTGGACCTGGATGTGATTGCCCTGGCGATCTCACCGGAGTTCGAGCGGGATGAGATGGTGGTCGCGGCTACGGCCACCGGCTTGTTCCGCAGCCCAAACGGCGGCCGCGCCTGGCGCGAGCTAGCGCTTCCCGCCGAGGGCGTCGCGGTATTGTGCGTGGCCTTCTCGCCCGCGTTTGGCCAGGACGGCGTGCTCTTCGCGGGAACCGATGGAGCCGGCCTTTTCCGCTCGCCGGATCGCGGCGCCAGTTGGCAGGCGGTGCCCGGACCCTGGGCCGGACACGCTATCAACGGCATTGCTCTCTCGCCCGCCTTCGCCGCCGATCGCCTCGTGATGCTGGCCACCGATATGGGCGTGTATGTGTCGCGGGATGGCGGCGAAAACTGGAGCGTCGGAACGGCGACCGCCGGCGCCCTCTGCGTGGCGGTCGCGCCGACCGCCGGGTCCGGCGGACCGCTGCTGGCCGGCCTTTCTCGCGCCGGGATCGAGCGCGGCGGCGGCGATGGCACGGCGTGGCATCCGGCAAACGAGGGCCTGGCCGGGCGGCTATTAACCGATATCGTGCCATCGCCCACCTTCGCCGCCGATCGCCGGCTGGTCGCGTACGGCGCCGGCGAGGGGGTACTGTGCTCGGAGGACGGGGGCCGTGCCTGGATGCAGGTCGACGATGCGTTGCCATCGCTCCAGGTGACTAGCGTGGTCGTTGCCGCGGCGGCCGGAGGCAAGCAGCGCCTATTTGCCGCCCTGCCGGAGGGGATCTGGACCTGCGCGTGGGAGACGCCGGCCTGGGAGCAGATCGGCGCGCTGGCCGCGCGCGCTCTCGCGCTGTCGCCGGCGTTCGAGCGCGACGCCATGCTCTTCGCCGCAACGGCCGACGGGCAGCTATGGATGGCCGGTGGCGGAGCGGCGGCGTGGCGCCGTATCGACGTGCCCTGGGAACAGCGGAAGCTACTGGCGCTGTCAGTTTCGCTCCAGGATGGTAACCACCGGC
>JANWHV010000016.1 GCA_025450255.1 Chloroflexota bacterium
GGCCCGACGCTTCGGTCTTACTGTCGCCCATCACGCGTCCGAGTCTCTCGTTTGCCTTGCCAAGCCCGTGCTCTGCCTTGCCCTTGATCTGTTCCATATCCACTGGTATCTCCTTGCGCTTCGATGCTCTCATGGCACTCGTTACTGCCTGCCCCTAACTATGGGGCCGCGGCGGCTTCGCGGCGTCAACCGTTCGGTTGAGACCTGGCGGCGAACAAGGCTAATACCCGTCTATGCAACGACCCTCGTACAACCTACGATGATCCGGTAAACGTTGACGCGGGCGGCGGGACGATCCGCCGCCGTCCGATACACCATGAGGAGCGTGCGTGGTAGCATGGGGCGCGGCAGGCTCGGTGCTCGCGGGGTGCCTGATACTGGTCGTCACGATGCTCGACATTCTGACCACCGCCTTCCATCCCACGGCGCAGAGCGCCCTGACCGCTCGCTTTAATCGCACGGTCTGGTTTGTGTTCACGCGATTTTCTCGCCTCTTGCCGGACCGTGGCCGGCATTTCGTGCTCAGTTGGACAATGCCGGCCACCGTCGCCGGGCTACTGATCTTTTGGCTCCTGGTACTGATGTCAGGCTTTGCCCTGATCTACCTGCCGGGCATGACTACGCCGGGCGACTTCACCAGCGCCGCCGGCCGCCTCGGTTGGGGCGATGCGTTCTATTTCAGTGGTCTCTGCCTGACATCGATCGGCTTCGGCGACGTTCTGCCGCGGGAGGCCCTCTACCGCGCCGCCGCAATCGCCGAGGGTATGGCCGGTCTGCTGGTGGTGGGTGTCACCATTACCTACGCCCTGGCGGTCTTCCCGGTCCTGCCCGCGTTGCGGGTGCTCGCCTCCACCTTGAACGAGGAAACCGATGGCCGTGTGAACGCCGTGCCGATGGTCCAGCGATACCTTGCCACGGACTCGGCGGAAGCGCTGACGGCGCGCTGCCGTGGATTGGCGACGGAACTGCGGCTGCTCTCCGAGGCACACAGCACGCATCCCGTGCTCTTTTACGCCCATCCCAAGCGGGCCGAAAATTCCTTCCTCCGCGCGCTAATCGTGACACAGCAGCTTGTTCTACTTTTGCGCTACGGCGTTCGGCGCGCGGACTTCGCCACGCTGGTCCGCGATCCGCGCGTGGTCGGGCTGGAGGAAACCCTGATCGCCATTCTGCGCCAGCTCGGCGGTTCGCTGCACCTTCACGTACAGGCCGCGACCGAGATTGAAGAGCAGCGCCGGCTCAGCGATGCCTTTGACGAGCTTGTGAAAGTGCTGCGAGAGACGCGCCTCCGCGGCGATGAAGCGCCGGCGCGAGCCGAACGGCAGGCATATATCCGCTTCCGGCTGGTCACCGACCCCTACATCCGCGCGTATTGGGCCAACACGGGTTATACGGAAGAGGAGCTTTGGGGCGATCATCCGCCGTTGCTCGGCACGACCGCGCCTATCTTCGATCCGGATGTCGAAGATGACACCGAGTGACCACTTTCGTGATTCCAGTCGGCTATCCGGTACGGCTGAATACGGCTATACATACAAGCAGGAGCACATTGCGCGCGTGAAGAAGGAGCAAAATGGACAAGCGGTGTTTACTGGGCATATTCGCCCATCCGGACGATGAAGTAACCATGGCCGGGGCATTCCGGCGCTACCATGACGCGGGGGCGCATACCGCGTTGATCTGCGCCACCCGCGGTGAGGAAGGGGAGATCGGCGATCCCTCGTTCGCCACGCACGCTACGCTGGGGCCGGTGCGCGAGCAAGAGTTGCGCGAAGCGTGTCGCATTATGGGTGTCGAGGATCTCAGCTTTCTCAATTATCACGATGGCCAACTGGCGGACGCGGACCCGGTGGAGGCAATCGGGCGCATCGTGCGTCATATCCGCCGCCTCCGCCCGCAGGTGATCGTGACCTTTGACGCGAACGGCGGTTACGGGCATCGCGACCACATCGCCATCCACCACCTGACCGTCGCGGCGTTCCAGCAAGCCGCGGACCCGGCGGCATATCCCGAGCAGCACGCCGAGGGGCTTCTGCCCCACGCGCCCCAGAAACTGTACTTTGTCGCCTTCCCGCGCAGCGCCATGGACCGGATGATGGGGCCAATGATGAGCGCGCAGCCGGATTACAAGCCGTTCGGCAATGTGGCCACCATCCCGATGACCGATATGGGCACCGTCGACGAGCGCATCACCACCATGCTGCCGATGGACGACGCGCTCTACGCCGTGCGTGAAGCGGCGCTCGCGGCGCACCGCACCCAACAGAATCCGAACGGCCCATTCGCCCGCATTCCGCCGGAAGTAACGCGGTCATTCTGGGGCACGCAGTATTTTGTCCGCGCCATCCCAGAGGGCGCTCCGGCCGATGGCAGCGAGCATGACCTGTTCGCGGGCGTTGCCGTGTAGCGAACCAGTACGCGGAAGGGGACTGCCGCTCCCTTTACATCTCCACGGCCTGACCCTGCTCGGCCTTCGTGACCCCTGTCGATGAGGGCCCCGCGCTGTTCCGCGCCGCCTGCGATCCCTGGGGAGAGGACATTATTCTCTGTCACAAGGGGACCGCGCTGTGGTCGGAGGGCGAAATCAGCGCGGCATGTGACCTCCTCGAGCGCTCTGGCCGGCGATAACCCTGACCGCGGAGGATATCGCGCGCCGCGGGGAGCCGCGGCGACCGCTATCCTGACATGAGCACCATAAATCGATAACCATAGCAGAAAGGCCCTGCCGCTATGCCCGCGCCAACCGTAAGCAGCGCCGAGCAATCGCCCCTCGCGGTGGACCGCGCGCCCGCGCGGGCCAACCGAGCCCCCGAGCATCAGGCCGGCGCGGCGACCGGACACAGCATCCACATGCGCCGCATCCTCAATGCGGCGGACGGCAGGACCGTCATCGTCCCCTTCGACCACGGCATGATCTTCGGTCCACTTCACGGCATCGCCAATCCGCGTGACACCGTCGCCCACGCCATGGCCGGCGGCGCCGACGCCGTTCTGCTCCATGCCGGCCTTGCCCGCGGCGTCGCCGACCTGTATGGAGGGCGCATGGGCAGCCTATTCAAGCTTACTAACGGCGCCTCGGTCCCCACCGACCAGGTCCTGCTTGGCTCGGTTGAGCAGGCCGCGCGTTATGCCGCCGACGGGGTATGCGCGGAGTTCTACCTGGGCGGGCCGGACGAGCTCGATACCCTGCGTACCGTCGGCCTGATACAGCGCGAAGCCGAGCACTACGGGCTGCCGACCATCGTACACGCCTACGTGTACCCGGCCTATGAGGAAAAGGTTGGAGTCGGCGCCTGGATCCATGCCTGCCGCATCGCGGGCGAGCTTGGCGCCGACATCGTGAAAACGGCCTACATCGACGATCAGGTCGCCTTCGTGGAACTTCTGGAGGCCACCCCAGCGCCCGTGGTGGTGGCGGGCGGCGAGCCAGGCGGCACGCGAAAACTGCTGAGCGGCATCGCCACCGCGATCCGGCTGGGCGCGGCGGGCGTCGCGGTCGGCCGCGGCGTCTGGGGCTCGCCGGACCCCACCGCGACGCTGCGCGCGGTGCGCGCCCTGGTCCACGACGGCGCGAGTGTGGACGATGTGATGGCGCGGTATCAACTCGGGTAAAGTGCATGGCAGGGCGTCGCTGCCGACGGTACGCGCCCTGGTCCCCGACCACGGCGCGTATTCCGCCGAAGCCTACGCATGATACCATAGGGTAATTGGCGTCATAGTGCGTAACACAGGCAATCCGTGTACGGATGTGTCGTTTAGTTACTTTTCCTCGCGGGGGTCCGCCCTGCCTACCACGACCGTACGCATTCCAGCCGAGATAGGCGCCCAACTGGACGCGGTGGCACAAGCGCGCGGTAGTGACAGCCAGGAGATAGCCGTCCAGGCGATACGAGACTTCCTATTGGCAGAGGAAGAGCGGCAGCGGACAGAGCAAGCGCTCGCCGAGCTGGATCGCGGTGAAGGGATGCCCGCGGAGCAGGTGCGTGACGAGATGCACGAGTTGCTCAAGCAACGCGGTATCGGCATGGCGCGCCAACAACACATACGCTCCCGCGTCGATTCTGATTACTAACGCTCCTTGTTTACTGTATGCGAGTAATTTGGAGTCCAACGGCGCGCCGTGAACGCGCGCATGCCGTACTCTATTCGCTCGACAATTTCGGTGAAGAACAAGCGGTAATGCTCGACGAGCGGTTCGAGCGTGCAGGCCAACTTCTCGTGCAAACGCCGCGACCCGGTAGACCAGGCGTGCTTGCGGGCACATTCGAATAGCTGCTCTCAAAGACGCCATACATGTTGGTCTATCGGATGCGCGGGGACAGCGTTGAAATAATGCGCGTCGTGCATGCCGCGCGGGAGCGTCGTTCGCCATGGTGACGATCGAGCGAGTGTGGACGATGTGATGGGCGCGGTATCAACTCGGGTAAAGTGCATGGCAGGGCGTTGCGGAGATGAGCCGCGTGGTGGCCATGCCGTGCTCGCGCTTGCGGCCCCGTTGCGCGGTCGCAGGCGCCAACGATTGGCAAAAACCTCTCTATGTGTACAATTCAGTTACAATTTTGTGTACTGGCTGTGACACGAAAGGTGCAGCCCATGCCCACCCAAGCTAGACCACAACAGATAGGCTCCCAAACCATGCGCGTCAGTTATGAGACACGTGCTATGGTCGATGAACTCGCCAAACAGCTTGGGCTACCGCTGCAGACAGTCGTTGCTCAGGCCGTGGAAGCCTATCGCCGCCAGCTCATAATAGAGGAGGCGAATGCCGCCTATGCACGCTTGCGCGCCGATTCCGATGCCGCCAGGATATTTGACGACGAGCACGCGGTGTTTGAAGCCGCGTTAGGCGACGGGCTGGCCGATGATTGCTACCCCGTTTAGACGCGGAGATGTATGGGTCGTGGATTTTGTACCGGCACGCGGTCATGAGCAAGACGGGCGCAAGCCGGCGGTGATTCTCTCCATCGACGCCTTCAGCCACGGTCCCGCCGGTCTATTGCTTGTAGCGCCAATGACACGTACCGATCGCGGCATCCCTTACCATGTGTCGGTACGGCCACCAGAAGGCGGGCTGCGCGATATATCGTTTATTATGTGCGACCAGATTGTCACCATCGCGCACGCGCGGGTCTTACGGCGTTGGGGTAGCCTGTCCGCGGACATCATGGCTGCTGTTGCCGACCGCGCTTATAAGCGTGTCCTGGCACTGACGGGATGCCCAAGTTCCTGAAGGCCGGCGCCAGGCTCATCGGCAGCAATACGCCGGAGAGCAAGAGCAACGGCAAAGTCGCCGTGAAAATCAGGGGCGCGAAGGCGTCCTCGCTCTGCAGCCCGAGCGCCGGCGCGTAGGAAATTGACGCCCTCAGCAGGCCAATCGGCGCGATCAGGGCAAGCATCACCAGCAAGCCCAGCGGATGGATGTTCAACCCGGCCGTGGCCGGCGTGTCCCTGCCATCTCGAATTCACCCGAAGGCGCCCCTCATTACTGCCACGCCGGATTTATCCGGAGGCCGCCCTCTCCCCTTCGCTTCTCGCCGGCACATACGAGAGAAGAACGACGCCCGAGCTGAAGCTCTTGGTTTCGACGAGCTTCAGTTTCATAGTGCTTCCGTCCGCGAAGAGCCGCTTCCCGCTCCCTACCACAATGGGATAGATCAGAAGCTGATATTCATCGACCAGATCGTGTTCCGCCAGGGTGGTAATAAGATCCCTGCTCCCGCCAACCAGAATGTTCTGGCCGGGCTGCTGCTTCAGCCTGGCTACTTCCTCCGCCACATCCCCCTCGATCGGGCGCGCATTGTTCCACGTCAGATCTTTCAGGGTGGTTGAAGCGACGAACTTGGGCAGACCGTTCATGCGGTCGGCGAAACCCGCATCATCGGTCATCTTCGGCCAGGCGGCGGCGAAGCCCTGATAGGTCACTCGCCCTAACAGCAACGCGTCGCTCGCAAATAGCTCGTCAAGCTTCATCTTGCCGATCTCATCAGTCCAGAAGGGAAAGGACCATTTGTCCGGCGCCTCCATAATGCCGTCGAGCGTCACGAACTCCGATACAACTACTTTTCTCATCTGCCCTCCGCCTTTCTGTGTTGAATTACGTCACAAGCCGATCTCGCAAGCCATGTCCGGTGGCACGAGCGAGTGCGACGGCGCGGGCACTGCGATCGCGCTCCATTCGCGTCGCGCGGCCCGAGAACCGCTCAGCCAGTCGCCAGTTCCTCGGCGAGTTGATCCAGGGTTCCGGCCCAGCCCTGTTGCATTGACGCGTACCCAGCCTCGAAGGTCTTGCGCTCCGATTCCGTGGCGTTCAGCGGGACGCCCCGCATGGTGAGCGTCGTGCGGCCCTGATGCTCGGCAAACGTCACCGTCGACAGCACCTCCAGCGGCCAATCGGCGCTGAATGGCGCTCGGACGACGTTACCCTCCGCGTCCGTGAAGGACGCGATGAAGACGAGTCGCTCCGGCGCCGCAATCTCGCGAAAAACCCATTTACCCCACATCTCGTGGCCATCGGGCGATCGCATGCCGTAGTGAAAGACACCGTCCGGCCGGAGATCGAGCGTGCAGGAAAGCATCGTGAAGCCTTTTGGCCCCCACCAGCGCAGCAGCCGCTCGCGCTCCGTCCATGCCTTGAATACGAGGTCGCGCGGCGCGCTAAACACGCGCGTGACCGCGAAGTCGCCTTCACCCGGCGTCGCCGCGGCGTCCATGCCGGCTGCTCCCGTTGGTCCCTCGGCCACGTCACGTCTCCTTTGTCCGCAGTTCGTGAAGATATTCACCCAGGCGGTCGAAACTCTCGTCCCAGAATTGGCGGTACTGCGTCACCCAGTCGGCGACATCCTTCAGGGGGGCCGCCTCCAGCCGGCAAGGCCGCCATTGCGCCTGCCGGCCCTGCGTGACCAGCCCGGCACGCCGTAGCACCTTCAGGTGCTTCGAGACACCGGGCAGACTGAGCGCGAAGGGCTCGGCCAGTTCCATGACCGTCGCCTCGCCCCGCGCCAGCCGTGCCAGAATCGCCCGCCGCGTGGGATCCGCCAGCGCCGTGAGGGTGGTGCTCAGTCGATCGGTTGCCA
>JANWHV010000017.1 GCA_025450255.1 Chloroflexota bacterium
ACCGCGGAGGCAGCGCGATGAGCCAGGCAATCGGGATAGGCGTGATCGGCTGCGGCAACATCAGCGATACCTACTTCAAGGCCGCGCGGACGTTCCCCATGCTCAACGTCGTCGCTTGCGCGGATCTCGATCGGGCGCGCGCCCAGGCAAAGGCTGCCGAGTATGGGATCGCGGCGCCCGAGGTTCCTGCCCTGCTGGCCGATCCCAATATCTCCATCGTGATCAATCTCACTATCCCAGCCGCGCACGCCGAGGTGGCGGCGGCCGTGGTCGCGGCGGGGAAATCCGTGTACAACGAGAAACCGCTGGCCCTGCGCCGCGACCACGGCGTCCACTTGCTCGACGCGGCAACGGCGGCGGGCGTCCGCGTCGGCTGCGCGCCGGACACCTTTCTCGGCGGCGGCCTGCAGACCTGCCGAAAGCTGCTTGACGAGGGCGCGATAGGCGCCCCGATCGGAGCCGCGGCCTTCATGATGTCCCACGGGCACGAAAGCTGGCACCCCAGCCCGGCCTTCTATTATCAGCCTGGCGGCGGCCCAATGTTCGACATGGGGCCGTATTATCTGACCGCGCTCGTCTCGCTGCTCGGTCCGGTGCGCCGCGTCACCGGCAGCGCGGGCAGCAGCTTTCCCGAACGGATCGTCACCAGCGAGCCGCTGCGCGGCACGGTGATCCCGGTCGAAGTCCCTACCCATGTCAACGGCATCCTGGAGTTCCAGCAAGGCGCCGTGGCCACCATTACCACGAGCTTCGACGTCTGGGCCGCCGAGTTGCCGCGCATCGAGATCTACGGCAGTGACGGCACCCTGAGCCTGCCCGACCCCAACGGCTTCGCCGGCCCGGTCCGCCTGTGGCGGCGCGACAGCCGCGCCTGGCAAGAGATACCGCTCACGCACGGCTATACGGGCAACTATCGCGGCATCGGCGTGGCCGATATGGCGAACGCGCTCCGGCATGGCCGGCGGCATCGCGCCTCGGGCGAAATGGCCCTGCACGTGCTGGAGATCATGGAATCGATCCACGACGCGGCGCGGACCGGAACGCGGATAGATCTTGTGAGCGACTGCGCGCGGCCCGATCCACTGCCGACCGGGCTGGCCGAGGGCGAGCTTGATGCGTGAAAGTGCCGGCCGCGGGCCGGCGAACGGAGAGACTCCATGACCGCCGAGTGGGCGCTGTCGCCCGATCGTTGTTTCGACCCTGACCCGTCGCAACGCGCGTGCGCGAGGGAACTCTTCGCCCTGGTCAAAGACGAGCCAATCGTCAGCCCGCACGGCCACGTCGATCCGGCCCTGCTGGCCGATCCCCAAGCCACCTTCGGCACGCCGGCCGAGCTCTTGATCATCCCCGACCATTACGTAACCCGCATGCTCTATAGCCAGGGCATCGCCCTGGAGGATCTGGGCGTGCCGAGCCGCGACGGCGCGCCGGTAGAGCACGACCACCGCCGTATCTGGCAGCGCTTCGCCGACCACTTCCATCTTTTCGCCGGCACGCCGAGCGGTCTCTGGCTCGCCGGCGAGTTGAGCAACGTCTTCGGCGTAGCCGAACGGTTAAACGGCGAAAACGCCCAGGAGATCTACACGCATATCGAGGCGCGCCTGGCGCTGCCGCCCTACGCGCCAAGGGCGCTGTTCACGCGCTTCACGATCGAGGTGCTCTGCACCACCGATGCCGCGACGTCGCCGCTCGACGAGCATCAGAGGCTCCGCCGCGACGGCTGGGATGCGCGCGTGCGTCCGACCTTCCGCCCCGACGCGGTCGTCAATCTTGGCACTGCCGGCTGGTCCCGCCACATAGAGCAACTGAGCGCCGTCTCGGGCATCGACGTGACCGATTATCGCTCGTTCGTACGGGCGTTGGAAGCGCGCCGTGCCGTCTTCAAGCAGCTTGGCGCCGTGGCCACCGATCACGCCGCGCTGACGGCGCGCACCGAACGGCTGGAGGAAAGGGAGGCCGATCGAATCTTTCAGCGCGCGCTTCGCGGCGATGGCCAGGACGGCGACGCGGCGCGGCTCACCGCCCACATGCTGATCGAAATGGCGCGCATGAGCGCCGAGGATGGACTGGTCATGCAGTTGCACATCGGCAGCTACCGCGACCACAACAACGCCGTCTTCGCGCGCTATGGCCCGGATAAGGGGGCGGACATACCAGTGCCGACCGACTGGACGCGGGGCCTGCACGCCCTGCTGAACGCATACGGCAACGATCCGCGCTACCGCTTGATCCTGTTCACCCTGGACGAGAGCACCTACGGCCGTGAGCTGGCGCCGCTCGCCGGGCACTATCCTGCCGTGCTCCTGGGCCCGCCCTGGTGGTTCTTCGACAGCGTGAAGGGAATGAGGCGCTATCTGGACGCCGTCGTCGAGACGGCTGGACTCTATAACCTGGCCGGTTTCAACGACGACACGCGCGCCTTTTGCTCTATCCCGGCGCGCCACGACGTCTGGCGCCGCGTCAGTTGCGACTGGCTGGCGGAACAGGTGGTCAGCGGCCTGATCCACGAGGAGGACGCGGGCCGGATGGCGCTGGAGCTTGCCTCCGGCTTAGCCCGGCGCGCCTATCGCCTCGCCTGAGGCGCGAGATGTCGCGTGCGTGAAACGCCAGACTGCTTTTCAGTGTCTTGCCGCCATGGATGGGCACAATAAACAGCTATGCCTTTTCGAGCTGCGCCAGTTCTTCTCGCAGCACCCGCGCCACCCGCTCCACGCCCAGCACTATGATGCGCTCGCGGGGGCCGCTCACCGCCACGGCGCCAATCAGCAGACGGTCGTGGCCGATGTAGGTGGGGACCGCCACGCAGATCACGCCCGCTAAGCACTCCTCCATGTCTACCGCGTAGCATGCCTCGCGCGCCGACCCGACCACGCCCCGCAAGTCGGCGATCGACTTTGGCGCGCGCTCGGTGCCGCCGGCGAAGTCCACCGCGCCGAGCATGCTCTCCAGTTCCGTGCTGTCCAGCGCCGAGAGGTACGCTTTGCCCAGCGCGGACGCGTGCATCGGGCGCACCGAGCCGACCGACTCCCGCACCCCCACGGCGTGGCGGCCGGGCGCGTAGACCAGGTAGACCATCGACGTGCTGCTTGGTACGCCCAGCACCGCCGACTCGCCGAGCCGATCCCTGATTCTCTCCAGCATGGGCATGATCAAACCGGGCAGAGCCAGATGCTCATGGCCGTTCCCAGCCAGCGCGTACAGGTGGGTGACATTCAGCGAGAACGACTTGGTCTCCGGGTCCTGCCGCGCCCAGTCGTGCTCGCTCAGGGCCTGCAAGATCCTCCACCCCGTGCTGCGGTCGACGCTGAGGTGGCGGGCAACGTCCGCCGCGGACCGCGGCGCCTCGGCCAGGAATTCCAGGGTCCGCAACCCTTGCGTTAGAGCTTTGCTCATGTCAGTCCTTCACTCTAACCGCGCCAATGATACACGGATATTCTATTCTCGTACCGGCGGGGGCGAAACCACCCAATATGGGTGGATATGTCGCCGGCCACCGCGGCAAGGGGTGCGCGCCCGATCTACCCATTACTATCCATGATGATGGTGTGTTTGGCAACACGTTGCAGGAAGCGCCACCAAGCAGGGCTTGACAGCGGGAATCCGCCAGCGCATACTAGGAACCACTCTGCAACGCAGCGCACTGTATGCAACGCACACGACCGAAATTCGATTCGGTCTGTTGGTGGTCAGCTTCCAGCGCCTCCCCCCAATGCCGCTATTTGCCATGAGGTATGGGTATGCACGAGCAACAGTACGAGCTAATGCGGCCGCAAGGTACTGTATGTGGCGGAGCGCGTACGGGAAGCGCTTGCGACCGTTGTCTGAAGCCTTATAGGCCGGAGTGAAGGAGGTGCGTGTATTTTCGAGTGCCTGGACATTCCGTTACCCCTCTGCATGGTCCCCGATGTGAAGGAGAGATAGATGACCATCAAGCGGTTCAGGTATCTTCCCAGCTTCCTTATACTGGGCGCCGTCTTGTCCACCCTCGTGGGCGCCAACGCCCCGGCCGCGGGCGCTCATCGCGCCAACTCGCCGGTGTCGATTAACTTCTACTATCGCGGCACCACTCCACAGCACGATCAATGGGTCAAATGGCTGGTGGACAACTTCAACAAGCAGAACCAGGGCAAGATCCAGGTCTCGGCATCCAGCACGCTAGACGCCGATTACAAACAGAAGATCAACCTCGTCTTGCGCGCCTCGAACCCGCCCGACGTCTTCTTCTCCTGGGAAGGCGGCTACGCCAAGTCTATGATCGACGCCGGCAACGCGGCGCCGTTGGATGCCTACTATAAGCAATACAATTGGGGCCGCGAGCTTACTCCCGTAGCCGCCAAGCTGGCCACAATCGAGGGCCACCAGTACTTCCTCGCCGGCTATATCTCAGCCTCGGTGGTCTGGTACAACACCGCGATCTTCGCCAAGTACAATCTCCATCCACCCAAGACCTGGGACCAGTTGCAGACTATTGTCAACGTGCTGAAGAGCCATGGCGTCGCGCCGTTCCTGCTCGCCAACCAGCAGCAGTGGGAAGCGCAGTTTGACTGGACCGGCTATTTCGTCAACAAGTATGGCGTCTCGGTCTACAACCAGTTGCTCAACCGCCAGATCGCCTGGACGGACCCGCGGGTCGTGGCCACATTTGCCCAGATGAAGCAGATGGAGGATAACGGCTGGTTCCTGACCGGCGTGAACTCCATGGACTTCGATGGAACCGCGATCATCTTCTGGAAAAAGCAGAAGGCGGCGATGTGGTACCAGGGCTCGTTCATTCTGCCAAAATTCCTCACCGGCAAGACGCTATCGCAGCCTGTGGATTGGTTCCCGTATCCCCAGATCGGCAGCCAGAAGCCTACCGTCTCGGTCTTCGCCGAGGACACCTATATGATCGACAAGAGGAGCAGCCATAAAGCCGAGGCCGCGAAGTTCCTTGACTTCCTGGTCTCCGCGCAATCCCAGCAACAGCAAGTAAACCTGGTGGGACCGTTCTCCCCCAACACCTCCGCGCCCCCGGTCGGCGAGCCGCCAATGGTGGAGCGGCTGGGCAAACTGATCGCCGGCTACCAGTCATCTACCTTCATGCACGTCGATCACGCGCTTGAACCGGCCGTGGCGCAGCCGTTTCTCGAGCAGTTACAGGGCGTACTCGCGGGCACCACCACGCCGCAAAAAGCGGCCGCGGTGACCGAGGCGGCAGCGGTGAAGGCAATGGGCGCCGTTCACTTGTAAGCGGCAGCCGCGGGCCGGCAATCGTGCCCCTTATGGCGGCACGATTGCCGGTGCTCGATGGGGCGAGGGCGCCGCTTCCCTAGCAGTGCCCTTGCCCCATCGAGAGAGCCGATTCCTCGCCGCGTGGAACCGCGTACGTCGATCACCCATCCGGAACATCGCCTACGCCGGCTCACGCAACCGTTGAAGCAGCAATGGGAGGCCGCATTGGCCGTCGCGACTCCAGCGCCGCGGGTATCCCGCCTGGCTATCCAGTGGCGCGCCTTCAAGAAACACTGGATCGTCTACGTCGCCGGTGTGCTGCTGCCCGTCACGTTATATGCCATCTTCGTCGGTTATCCGCTTGTCTACAATGTGTACCTGAGCTTCGTCGACTGGAATGGCCTCTCGACCACTATGAAGTTCGTCGGGTTCAGCAACTATACCGAGCTGTTCCACGACCCCACCTTCTGGGACTCGCTGAAAAATACCCTACGCTGGGTTGCCGGCGCGATCGTCTTCGCCGACGGCGTCGCGTTCCTGTTCGCTGTCTTCTTCCGCTCGGGGAAAGTCCACTTCGGCACCTTCTTCCGCATGCTGTTTTTCCTGCCGGTGACCATGTCCCTGGTGTCCATTAGCCTGATGTTTTCCTTTATTCTCAGCCCTGCCTTCGGCGTGATCACCGTGCTCCTGCAAGACATCGGCCTGGGCAATTTGAACGTGGATCTGTTGGGCGATTCCAGTACGGCGATATACACGCTGATCGCGGTGTTTGGCTGGTCGTATGTCGGCATCCCGATGATGCTTTTTGACGCCGGTCTCACCCAGATCCCCGGCGAGCTCTATGAAGCCGCGCGCATCGAGGGCGCCAACAGCGCGCAAATTATGTTCCGTGTGACCATTCCAATCCTGCGCCCCATTTTCCTGGTGGTGACTATTCTGGCGGTGATCGAGGCGTTGCGTACCTTCGATATCGTGCTGGTGATGACGCGCGGCGGCCCAGGAACCGCCAGCGACGTCCTGGGCTATTTCATGTATATCTCGGCGTTCACTGAGAACCGCTACGGCTATGGAGCGGCCATCAGCACCGTCCTCCTGCTGTTCAGCGTGGTGTTCGCGCTCGTCTACCTGCGTCGCGTGGGGAGGGATGTGCTCCATGCGTCCGAGTAGCGTGGGCCAGCGCGTCACCAAGATCGTCGTCACGTTGCTTGTGCTCGGTTTCGCCCTTATCTGGATCTACCCGTTCATTCTCACCGTCTTCACCTCCCTGAAAACGCCCGACGACGTGCTGAACGACCCGTTCAACTTCCCGCCCACCATATCCTTTGATGCCTATGGCGTGGTCTGGAACGACCTGAACTTCGGACAGTTGTTGAAGAACAGCCTGCTCTACGGCATCGCCGGCTCGTTCTTCGCCATCGCCTTCTCCGCGTTCCCGTCCTATGCCTTTAGCCGGTTTCACATCATAAGCGGCCGGGCCCTCTTCACCATGCTGCTCACCACCCTGATGCTGCCGCAGCAAACGGTGATCATTCCCCTCTACACCGAGCTCGATCGCTTCGGCCTGCTCAACACGCAGATCGGCCTGATTATCGTGCATACGGTCTACGGCATCCCCTTTTCCATGCTCTTGCTGACCGGGTTCATGGCCAACTTGCCCGCGGAGCTGGAATCGGCGGCGCGGGTCGATGGCTGCGGCGACGTCGGCGTGCTCTTCCGCGTCATACTGCCGCTGAGCCTCCCGGCCATGGCCGTCGCCTTCACCTTGAATTTCATCGGTATCTGGAAGGAGTTCATCTTCGCTCTCTCATTCTTGAATTCCGACTCCGTGCTCCCGATCACCACGGGCATCTTGAAGTTCACGGTCAGCCAGTATTTCAGCACCTTCAACCAGCCGGCCGCCGCCGTTATCGCTTCGCTGCTCCCGATTCTGGTGCTCTTTGTCGTCGCCCACCGCTGGATCATGCAGGGAATCTACGTCGGCGCGGTCAAAGGCTAGGAGTTCACTCAAGCAAAGGGGAATGGCATGGATCCCTTGGTGATCACCGCGACACCCAACATTTGTTGGCTGCACCCGGACGTGGACTACCCGCGGACGACCGATGAGATAGTCGAGGAGGCGCGCCGCTGCCAGGAGGCCGGCGCCGGCATCCTCCATATCCACGCCGAGGACCGCTGGACAGAGGTGATCGCCGGCCTGCGGTCGGGCACGAACCTGATCGTGCAGTGCGGCATGTCCAGCTTTCCCATCGCCAAGCGTATGGAAGTCTTCGAGCAGAAGGCCGACATGATCTCCATCATCCTTAGCCACCACGACGAAGCCTTCGCGCAATTGGACATGCACGTCCTGCATCCCCGCGAAGAGCTCGAGGAATATGCCTGCCTTTCGCGGCAATATGGCGTGAAGCTCGAGCATGAGATCTGGCACACCGGCTCGATCTGGAATCTCAAGTACCTGATCGAGAAGGGCTCGCTCGCCGCGCCGCACGTCACCACCCTCTTCTTCGATTGGCCGGGCGGCTCGTGGACGCCCGCCACGATTGAGGAGTACCAGTATCGGCGCCGCTTCATGCCCCCTGGGTCCGTGATTACCGTGAGCGCCATGCAGGAGCGGCAAATCGATATCCTGGCGGCGGCCGTCTTGCAAGGCGACCATATCCGCGTCGGCACCGAGGATTACCCCTTCAGCCGCTCCGGGAGGCGTGCGGCGACACACGAACTGGTGGCCGAGGCAGTCCAGCTCGCCAGGGCGCTCGGCCGGCCGATCGCCACGCCGGACCAGGCGAGGGACTTAACGGGGTTATGCGGGAGGGCACATGGCGACGGGTAAACCGGTCGCGCTGATCACCGGCGCGGCGCGCGGCATCGGCGAGGCGACGGTCAGGAAATTCATTGCGGGCGGCTACCAGGTAGTCGCCACGGATATCATCGCCGCCGGCGAGGCGCCGCTGCTCGCGGCTGGGCCAGTCGAGGGCTGCCACTACGTGGCCCACGACGTGGCGAGCGAAGGCCAGGTCGCCGATCTTGTGCGGACGGCGGTGGATCGCTACGGGCGGATCGACGTGCTGGCGACCATCGCCGGCGTGGTCCTCGTGAAGCCGTTGGACGAGACGACCTGGGAAGAGTACCAGCGCGTCGTCGACGTCAACCTTGGCGGCACCTTCCTGTTGTGCAAGCACGTGCTGCCAATAATGAAGCGGCAGCGTAGCGGCTCGATCGTCAATATGGGATCGGTCTCCGGACACGTCGGGCAAACCGACCACGTCCTCTACGGCGCCACCAAGGGCGCGATCATCGCCCTGTGCCGGGCGCTGGCCTGGGAGGTAGCGCCCTACCATATCCGTGTGAACTCCATCAGCCCCGGCTCTGTCGATACGCCCATGTTGCGCGGTGATATCGATATCGAGTCCCGGCGCACGGGGCTGCCGTACGACCAGGTCAAAATCAAGCGTGAGGCGGAGCAGGCGCTGGGCCGCTGGGCGGACCCCGCCGAGATCGCGGAGGCAATCTACTTCATGGCAAGCAGCGCCGCCTCGTTCATCACCGGGACGGACCTGCTGGTGGACAGTGGCTGGGTGGCAAAGTAGGCGGGAGGTATGGCATGGCGGTCCCATCGACGCGGTTCCATCCAATAGGGCTCGACAAGAACAAGTTGCGCGCGTTAATGCGGGCGCACAATCTGGGCGGCATCCTGCTTACCTCGCCCGAGAATGTCTTTTACACCACCGGCTATACGGCCCTGCCGAGCAGCGGCAATCCAATCCTCTACACCCTGCGCAACCGCCTGCCCTTCTTTACCTACGTGGACGGCGACGGCCAGACGACCCTGCTCTGCTGGGGCTTCTCCGCCGAGGGCGTCGACTTCGGCGCCGACGCCCTGATCGGCTTCAACGACTTCGCGGGCGCCCTGCGCGAGCTTCGCTCGCTCCTGGCAAACAAGCCGGCGGGCGGCGAGCGCCTCGGCATCGAATCGACCTGCCCCTACTACGTGGCACAGTTGGTCCAGGAGTCGGCGCCGCGGTCAGGCGCGCCGCTGGTGGTCGACGGCATCATGGCCAACCTGCGCCTGATCAAGTCGGCGGCCGAGATCGCCTTGCTTAAGCAGAGCACCGAGATCATCGAGCGGACGGTGAGCGAGCTCTACGGCATCCTGCACCGAGGCATGTCCCGCGTCGACCTGACGCGCGAAGCCAAGTACCGCATGATCCGGAACGGCGCCACCGGGATCAGCCACATTACCTTCTCGTTCGCGCAGGCCAACCCCGAGGTGGCGATCGCCGAGACACTTGACGAGGGACGGCTCGTCACCCTGGACCTGGGCGGCATAGTGGACGGCTATTGCTC
>JANWHV010000018.1 GCA_025450255.1 Chloroflexota bacterium
GAGATCATCGCCGGCGTTACCGTCGCGTTGGCGGTAGTTGCCGGCTCGGCCTTTACTATCGCGCGGGCCTTGGGACCCGGCCATGCCGGCGCCGCCATACACGACGCGCTCCAGCCTCAAATGTTAGGACTGAATGCCCTGGGCATCATCGTGGGCGTATACATCGCCATCCAACAACTGCGCTAACCGGCCGCGCATAGCCCGCACGGGCACAGCGATCGCAGCAGGGTGAAGGTGAAATAGCCCGTCTCGTGTCCGTCGCCCCATACCGGCTGCACGGCGTACCGGCCGATTTCCACCATGTCCACGAGCGTCGTCTGCTCCGGCGTGAATTGCGTGTGCTCATCCACCAGTCCCGGCCTGCCCATCTCGCCGTGGCACATCGCGCAGGGGCATTTGGGTCGGAGCGCGGCAAGCTCATAGACACTTTCGTGCTCGTCTTGCCATACGATCCGCAGCAGGCCCGCCTCAGGATCGGCCTCGATTGAGGCCGGACGGACGGACGATCGGTCGCCCAGGGCCATCACACACTCCCGTGCCGGCTACGTGCTTGCGGAAACCTCGCGCGAATGAAGCATACAACAGCAGCGGAATCCGGGCAGCCGGCGCGCGCCCCGGTAGCGCACTGCATCGTTCAGGACGATCGTCGGCCAAACGTGAATAGGCGCTTCCTTGGCGGCCGCGCGTTGTCGAGTGGCGCGAATCCCTCGCCCAGCACGGTCGTGGCGGCGGCAACGACCACGAACGCCGCTGGGTCGATACCCTGCACCAGGGCCCGCAATATGGGCTCCTCGGATCGATCGATCACGCACAGGATCACGGGCCGGTTCTCGCCCGTGTAGCCCCCGCGCCCTTGCAGCACCGTAACCCCACGCCCCATGTCGTGCGTGATGCGCGTGCTGATAACATCGCACGAGGTGGTGACGACCAGCGCCACGCGCTCGCCTGAGAGCCCTTCGAGCGTCCAGTCGATCGCTTTCCCGCTTACGAAGAGTCCAACCAGGCTATAGAGGGCTAGCTCCGGCCCGAAGACAAGCCCGCTGACGATCACCACCACCGCGTCCACCGACAATTGGATGATGCCAATGCTGGTACGGACGACGTTCTGCAGCAGGCGCGAAATAATGGTGCTGCCTCCCGTGGAGGCTCCCGTGCCAAAGACGAGCCCGACCCCGACCCCCGATATCACGCCGCCGTACAGGGTGGCGAGAAAGGCATCGTTGGTGAGCGGCTTGCTGGTGAGATGTCCCATCCAGTCGACGGTGCTCGAAAACACGACCACCGAGACGAGCGTACGCACGGTAAATCGCAGCCCACCCAGGTAGACGTAGCCAATAACCAATAGCGGCACGTTCAGGGCGAACACCACCGAGCCGGTTGGCACTCCCCACAAATAGTGCGCGACGATCGCAAGTCCACTCACGCCGCCGGAGGAGATTTTGGCCGGCACCAGGAAGAACGCGAACGCGGCCGTGAAAATCAGGGTGCCGGCGATCAGGACAACGTAGTCGCGCACCAGGGAACGTACGGTGGCGTTCATCCGAACCCCTCGCCTGTGTGCGGTCGTCAATCTCCAGCGCCACGAACTAACCGGAACTGCCCAATGGGAGAAGCCCCGCCTGCCTTCGGCTATCTGCCACTCGACAGATGCCGGGAACTGGCAGGCGGCGCTTCCCTTGATGGACTGAGCGGCGCCGGCGACGATGCGACGAATCCATCGACGGGCATGTTTTCATCCTCGCCTTAAGGATAGCCGCACATCGCCTGTGATAGAGAGGGCCGCCTCCGCGACCCCGTCTATCGGCCTTCACCGCCAGGCATTGCCCGCGTCGTGACGGATACCTAGCCGCGACTGGATTCGGCCATCGTCTCCCGCGCTTTACGTGATAGCTCCACCAGATGGCCATCATTGGCCATCACCTGCTCCAGGTGCCGCATCCGTGCCGGCCCCGCGGTCCGGATCATTGTCTCGCCGTAGGCGCGCTCGACCCAGAACCGCGCCGCGCCGCCAATAGTATCCCGCAGTTCCGGGAGCAGATCGGCGGGATAGCGCCGGCAGAGATTGAGCGTGAACATGCGCCGGCGCGCGCCGCCGCCGAACGCGGCATGCTTGGTGTTGTGGTTGAACAGGATAAGGTCGCCGGGCTGGGTCTCCAGCGCAATGGCCGGCACCTCGCGGCCGTCGACCCCCCACAACTCCTGGCTCTGGGCGATCTTCCCTTGCAGCACTTGCGCGAAGCGGTCGTCGGTGTAGGCGCTGCCCGGGATCACGCGCAGGCAGCCCGAGTTGGCGCCCACCGGGTCAAGATAGAAGGCCATCTTAATGTGGAGTATCCCATTCGTCCGCCAGCCATCGGAGTGCCAGCGGGTGTCTCCGACATAGAAGTTCCCGTCGCTGCCCATATAGTTGAAGTCGTCTCCGAGCAGCCCACCGGCGATCTCCACAATGCGCGGGTCGTCCAGCAAGGCGCAGAGCCGCTCGTCCTGGTCGATGAACTGCACCAGCGCCGACCGCGCTTTGCCATCATGGGCTTTCCCGTCATGGCCACGACCATGCCGCTGCCAGATGTCCTCAAAGGCCTCGGTGATCGCCGCAATCTTGTCCGCGAAGAGACCGGGGAACGCCAGGAAACCGAACGTCTGAAAAAAAGCGCGCTGCTGCTCCGAGAGATACATCGTCGTTCCAGCTTTCTCACGTTATCGTTTGTAGAACCAGATGGCGCCGCTGCGCCGCGGCAGCGCAAAAGTGAAGCCGCCGCTCAGGAGGGCAGTACCGGACATTCGGCGCGTTTCACCGGCCTCCGAGTTTTCCAGGACGTAGTTTGAATCCGGGTCGAGCGCCTTCGGGTAAACCGTGATACGTTCCTCGTCACAAGCCGCCAGACGTATTCCCTGAATCAACCCCTCCCCCGTTTCCGGATTATCAAACTGTCGCGCTACCCAGCGGTCGACGCTGTTGCTGAATGGCGTAAGCGCATAATAGTCGCCGTGCAACAACAGGTTGGATGCCCTGCGCCAGATAGTGGTCATTCGCCTACCGAGGGCAAAGTCATAATCGTCCCTGCGGATATCCAGCGATAAGAAGAGCATCGGCGCCATCGCGCAGTGAAACGAGAAGCTATCAAGCTGCCGGTCAAATCTGGTCGAATCGGCAGGGCCGTTCAGGTCCCAGGAGATCGTAAACTCCTTGAAATACGGGATCCAGGCGTAGAGCGTATGCTGGAAAGCCAGCTTTACCGGATGGATGCCATAGCCGTAGTCGCTATAGTGCAGCGGGACCGCGCGGCGCATGGTCTCGAGATCGTTGCGACGACCCCCCGAGGCGCACGAATCAATCCACAGACCGGGATTGCGGGCCAGCAGGTCATCCCAGAACCGCAAGTAACCCTGTATGTGCAGGTTCTCGTTGATGCCCTGGCGGTCCTCTGCTTCGTTTTCCCGCCAGTACGCCAGGGGTGGAAAATTGAAATCCTGCCGGTAAATCTTTATGCCATTGTCCTGAATCAGCTTGCAGTAATGATCGGTTAGCCACTGGCGGCATTCCGGGTTGCCAAGGTTGAGCAGGGAAGACCATTGGGCGAACCCCTCCCCGGCGCCGGAGGCGTGCCAGAGCCATTCCGGATGGGTATCGAACAACCACGTGTTCGGCGCCACGCGTTCAGGCTCAAACCAGATCAGGAGGTCGACGCCGTTTCCGGCTGCGTGGTCGGAAATGGGTCGAAGGCCGCGGGGAAACCGCTCGGCATCCGGTTCCCACGTCCCCGTCAACATCCAGCGTCGCTGGTGCTCCTCGTCGTAGCAGGGGTACCAGCCTGCGTCGATCCACCATACGTCGCAATCAAAGCCTCGTCGTTTGAACGCGTTCAGGTAGCGGAGCTGGTTGTCCTCGCCGGCGGCCGTGAATTCCTCGCCGTCATCCGTCGCGGCCGCGGTCAGCAACGGCCGCAATGGCCTCCCATTGGGCCTTGGCAGCACGTGGGCCAGATACCACCGGCGCCACAGGTTGACGGCCCGTGCCTGGTCGCCGGTCCACGACAGGATAGTCATCCGCGGCGTGCGGATGCTCTCTCCCGGCAGCAGCCGCAGGTGGGTCAGTTCCTGCCCGGCCACGATCGAGACGCCGTTGGCGCCGCTCGAGAAGCCGGCCGACCACTGTCCGGGCCAGCCCACGGCAATGGTCATGCCGCAGCCTTCGAACGCGAGGCGGAAGTACGGGAACGCGCCATCACATGAGCGGCCGCCGGTCGGCGCAACAGTGAGCGTGTCACCCCTATGGAGAGGGGTTTCGCGTGGGGTGTACCCGTCTTCACTATGAAAATCGCCGTTACCGTGGTGCAGCACTGGCGACGCGCCCGCGAACGCTCCATCCAATACACGCAGGTCGCCGATGATCGGCGTTGGCGAGTCACCCCGGTTCGTCAACCAGGCGATCCACTCCACGACCGGATAATCCGCGTATTGAAGACTCTCAACCCGTATCCGCAGACCGGTCCGCGGGTCATTCCCCTTGAACACCGTTTCCACGATAGTGGCGTCTATGCGCCGTTCCTCGCGAATGGCGGTCCAGTCGGTCGGGATGCCGGTGATTTTCTTCCCGTCGTAGAGAAAGGACACCGGAAGCTTCTCAGCAGCGGAAAAGAAAGTTTCCATCCAGGCGCGGCCTTTGCGCATATCCTCGGGTGTGGTTTCCGAGATGCTTCGTCCAGTGTGCATACCCCGAAGTCCTCTTTCAGTGGCGTACGCGGCGGGTACAAACCTATGGGGCGCGGTCCGTGAGCATGGCCTGTCCAGGATCGGCGGCGCCGGCGCCGAGCACGGTTATACGAGCATGGCGATCATGCTTCGGGAAGGATCGCGACCGCGCGCACCGGCGCGGCGCTGGCGCCGCGATACGGGATCGGCAGCACCGAGACCGTGAATCCATGCGAGATTGGAATCTGGTCGAGATTGACCAGGTTTTCGAGATGGTAGTACTCGCGTTCGAGCATCACCATGTGCGCCTCCCAGAAGACGCGCCGCTCGAACATCAGGGGGACGGGTATATCGAAGCCGATCGCGTCTATGCCCATCATCTTGATGCCGCGATCCAGCAACCAGTGCACGGCTTCCGCGCTCATGCCCGGATGGTCGGTCAGGTACCGCGGCTCGGCCCGATAGCGCGCGGCGTCGGTGCGGACCAGCACGATGTCGAGGGGCTCCAGCTCGTGTCCGGTCGCGGCGAGCGCGTCCGCCACGTTGCCCGCGCCGATCGCCGCGCCCGGCGTGATATGCGTGAGATCCAGCACCACGCCCGGCCCGTAGCAATACTCCAGCGGGATACCCTCCGCGCGCGGAGCGCCCGGCTTGACGTGCCCCCAGGCGTCGAGATGGGTGCCGATATGGTCGCCGCTGACGATCACGCAGTGAGTGGGCGCGTGGGTGAGCCCGTACCGCCAGGCGCCGGTCGAGCGGGCCATCTGCTCGTGGTTCTCAAGTTCATGGACGAACGGCTTGGCGACGCTGGGATATGTGGGCATACCCTGGTAGATCTCCATCGTCAAGTCGATTAGCCTGGGCC
>JANWHV010000019.1 GCA_025450255.1 Chloroflexota bacterium
CGGGCGCAAAGCAACGAAGAAGCCCATGCCAGGTCGCCGCCATGCGGAGGTACCCGCGCACCTTTTGCGGCGGATCCTGAACCTCAGCAAGATCGCCGGGCCGGACGTAAGTCTTGATAGTATCTCAAAACGGCTCGCGGAAATCTTTTCGGACATTGGCGGCTTCGGCTACTCCGTGGTGTTCTTCTTCGACACGGCCGATGACGCGTTTTATGCCGAGGCTATGCACGGACTTCAGAATGACGACTGGCAGGAGATCCTCGCGGTAGCGATTCCAAAGCGCGTGTATGAGCGTATCCTTGTGAAGCGAGATGCCGATGGCGGGCATATTATGCTGCCGTCCAACGACGCGCTGCTGTCGGATTCGGAAGTGGAAGCATGCTTTGCCCCAATGCTTGGATGCGCGGAGCGGAGCGCCAAACGAGAAGGCGCCACGGGACGCAAGACCACCAGAGCGAGCGTGGTAATCGCCCCTCTGGAGGCGCCAGGGCAGGGCACAATCGGTTTCGTCGCGAGCGGGAGGCCGGCCAGATCTCCAGCCCTGCGGACCACGGTCAAACGCGCTCTCAATACGCTTGCCTCTCAGGGCGCAATCTTCCTCGAGAATACGCAGCTTTTTTGGCTCCAACGGGAAGAGGCGGCGGTTTCGTCGGCGCTATTGCGGGTAGCCGCGGTGGTCGGCACGACTGATGTCGACCAACTTGTCGAGCAGACATTGGGCGTACTGCCGAAACTATTTGGCGGCCAGTTCGCGGCGTTATTGTATCTCGATCGGCGCCGCGTGGAGCTGCGCATGCTCGAGCCGGGCGAACCTGACGGCAAGCTGACCGCCATGACTGAGGTGAAGCTTTCCCCGGTGCGGGTACAGCAGCTCGAGCCCCTGGTGCGAGGCGGCGGCCCCGTCAGCATTGAGGAAATCGAAATCGCGCGCGTATTGCCGGAGCGGCTGGTGCAAACGCGCGGCCTGCGGTCGGCGCTCATTATCCCGCTCACGCTGACAAACAGGCCCGCCGACGCGTTGGCCGTTTTCTGGACCACCGGGCCACATCGGTTTCGCACCCGCGACTTTGACGTGGCGCGCGGCGTCAGCGAGCTGGCGGGCGTCGCGCTGGCGAACGCGCAGCTTTTCGCGGACGCCAATACGCGGGCGGAGGAGCTCTCGACGCTGTATCGCACCGGCCAGATGATGAGCTCGTCGCTGGACCTGGGGGGAACTTTGCGGACGATTACGGCGTCCGCGGTGCAGCTCACGCGGGCAAAACTTTGTCTTATTTATCTGATCGAGCCAAAGTCGGGATTGCTGGATTTCGTCGCCGGTTCCGGCATCACCAGTGCCGCGACGACGCCTTCGTCGTTGCGTCCCGGTGAGGGATTGCTTGGCCGGTGCGCGCTCTTTGGCAAACCAGTGCTCGTGGATGACCTCGAGTCGCCAGATCAGCCGGCCGCACCGGAATTAATCGTCGAGGCCGGCGTGCGATCCGCCCTTTTTCTGCCACTCATTGCCAGCGGCGAGGTTATAGGGGTACTGGCGACGGCATCCGAGACGCCCGGCTATTTTATGGCCGAGCACCAACAGCTGCTACAGGCATTCGCTAACCAGGCAGCCGTCGCAATCGAGCGCGGTCGACTGTACGCAGCGGAATCTCGGCGTCGAGAGGTCGCCGAGGTACAGCAGAATATGACCCAGTCGTTAGGGTCTACACTTGAATTGCGCGATGTGTTGCATCAAGTACTGCATTTTGCCGGCACGTTGATCGAGCACGACGTCGCGGCGATCCATGTGCTCGATGCCGGCGAGATCGAGATGGCGGTTACCAGCGTGGGCGGCGGCCCTATTGGCGATAAGCCGTTCCATCAGCCGACAGTCTTGAGCGATCCGCTCTACGACCAGATGTGCGCGTCGGGAAGCGCTATCGTGGTGAGCGATACGAAACGAGAGCCGTTGTGGCGACCACTCGACGTGCGCGGCGGGATTGCTTCGTGGATTGGCGTGCCGCTGCTCATCGACGGCGGCTTTACCGTGGTCCTTGACCTCTTCAGCTTTCATGCCGGGTCGTATTCGCAAGAGGACGCCGACTCGGTCGCGCAGTTCGCGCGTCAGGTGAGTTTCGCCGTGCGGAACGCACGTATTTACGCGCGAGAACATGAGGCAAAAACGCGCCTCGAGGAACTTGACCAGTTGCGCACCGACTTCGTATCAACTGTTTCCCATGAGCTTCGTACTCCGCTGACGGGAATAAAGGGCTTCACTGAGACACTGCTCACGTACTGGACCCGCCTTGACGATGAGCGCAAGCATCACTACCTTGACCGGATCTACGGAGCCAGCAAGCGACTGCAGCGTCTCGTGCAGGATCTCCTCTTCGTATCTCGCGTGGAGGGCGGCACGCTGCCGCTCACGATCCGCCGCGTGCAGCTCGAGGATCTGATCGGCCCCGCCGTCCTCGAGGTGAAGCAGAAATATCGGGGACAGGCCATTCTGCTCGAGATCCCCGAAATATTGCCTCTGGTTCTCGCCGACGCAGATCGCGCCCAACAAGTACTCGTCAACCTCATGGACAACGGCGTGAAATATTCCCCGGAGGGGAATGAGATCTCAGTTCATTGCGCCGTGCTGGCCGATTCGGTTCGTCTCACGGTACATGACCATGGCCCCGGCATCCGCCCCCAGGACTTGCCGCGATTGTTCACGCGGTTTGGCAAGATCGATCAGGTGATCCGCGCTGGTCATGTGGGAACCGGTTTAGGGTTGTTCATCTCCAAGCAGTTGGTCGAACAGATGAACGGGGTCATCGCGGTTAATAGCGTGGTCGGTCAGGGAAGCGACTTCAGTTTTACACTGCCGCGCGCCGACTTATGAACATTGACCGCGGCTCGGCGTAATGGTAGGCTAAACGCTGCCTCAACCAGGCTGGGCGGCCGCGCGCGAGATTCTCGCGTGAGGAAAGTCCGGGCTCCAACGGGCCAGGGTGCTGGGTAACGCCCAGTGAGGGTGACCTCAAGGAAAGTGCCACAGAAACATACCGCCGACGGCCTTCGGGCCGGGCAAGGGTGAAATGGTGAGGTAAGAGCTCACCGGCAGGCGGGTGACCGTCTGGCCGCGGTAAACCCCACCTGGAGCAAGACCGAATAGGAGGCAGAACGGTCTCCGACCGTTCAGGGATGGCCCTTCCCCGCCTTCGGGTTGGTCGCATGAGATGCCGGGTAACCGGTGTCCTAGAGAGATGGTCGCCGCCCAGGCGTTGCCTGGGAGACAGAACTCGGCTTATAGGCTTGGTTGGGGCACGCTTGCCTGTCCGCGAATCGTCCGGTGCGCCGCGGATACCCGCGCACCGCGCCCGTACGGCCAGAACTAGCGCGTAAGTCCATACCACAGCGCCAGCGCGGCGATGCAGACGACAAACACGACCATGGCAATCACCAGTGGAGACGAGGTGTGCGCGTGCCCCGACACGTTCATGGCGCGGCGCGCCCGCGCCGCGCCAAATCGAGTGCATCCCGTGGTCGTATGCCCGGATGCGCGCGCCTAACGCGCATGATGGGCTGCCACGAGCATACTCGGCTTGAACGACGCCAAAAGCTCTCCTGCTGAAACCGGCGTGCCAGGAGGCACGAGGCCACAGCTTTCAGCGAGCATGCCGACGAGGGCTGGAGGCGACATGCCGGCTTCGCGAAATACGGCCAGGCCGGTCGAACGATCGCGCTTGGACAGCCGATTTCCGGCGCTGTCTCTCCACAACGGTACGTGGCCGTATAGCGGCATTGCGAAGCCCAACGCGTCGATCAGGGCGGCCTGGAGCGGCACACTGTTTATCAAGTCCTCGCCCCTGACAATCTCCCCAACGCGCATCAACTCATCATCCACGACCACGGCGAGATGGTAGGCGGGCGCGCCGTCCGAGCGCCATACCACGAAGTCATCGTCCGGTGAGTGCAGTGTACAGGCAATCTCACCGTGCAAACGGTCGCGCGCGCTTACCATCCTGTTCGGTACGCGAAACCTATACGACGGAGGCCGATCTGGATTCCGCAGCCGCTGGCGCTCTTGCCCATCCAGCTCGGCGCACGTGCCGGGATAGCGGGCGTATGCCTGGCCGGCGTGAGGCGCGCTTAACGCATCCGCGATATCGGCCCGACTGCAATAGCAAGGATACACCAGCCCAGCTTGGATCAGGATCTCGAGGTAGCGCCGGTACACGGGCGTGCGCCGGCTCTGCGAATATGGCGAGAACGGCCCACCCATATCGGGACCTTCGTCCCAGTCAATACCAAGCCAGCGGAGGTCGGCGAGCATTTGCGGCGTGATGCCAGGCCGGCAGCGTTGGCGATCGACGTCTTCGATACGCATGATGAAATCGCTGCCGGCCTGGCGCGCGAAAAGCCACGCCAGCAGCGCCGTCCTGAGGTTGCCGAGGTGCAGCGGTCCGGTTGGGCTTGGGGCAAATCTGCCGCGTCCCTCGCGCGATATCGTCATTACGCCAGTGTACGGCCCATGGACAGATCTGGCGGAGCAGGAACATCGCGTTCGGGCACGCTACCGTGGCGTTGGGCTACCAGTTTGCCAATGTCGTGCATTTGCCGGCGCACATAGTCGGGGCTGACGATCTCTATGTGCTGTCCCCACTTGAACAGCCACTGGCACAACCTGTCGACATCGCGCACGGCAAACACAAGCGTCGTGTTTTCCCCGTCCTCAGCTTCGGAGACAAGGCCAAATGGTCGCTCCTCGCGCAGCCAGCGAACGACACGCGAGGGGACGCGGACGTGTACGGTTACCTGGTCTCCGGGCGAATCACGGGGACCGGAACGCACGTGCGTTTCGGGATTTCGCTCAAATCGCTCACCAAGAACGATCACGTTGTCTATGCGGTCGAGCCTGAAGACACGCGGCGACTGGCGCAGCCTGCAGTATGCGAGCAATTGCCATGCTTGCCCGAAATGGAGCAGCCCGTACGGTTCGACCGTCCGCTCGCGCGGCGCTGGGCGACCATAGGTGTGGTACGTAATTTCCAGCACCCGCCGCCCGACAATTGCATCGCGCAGTTCGCGCAGGTATCGGTGCGCGGGCTGGTTTTCTGTCTGGACGATCTGGATACTTTCTTGAACGTCTCGAAGCTCACGCCTGGATTCGGCGGTCAGAGCATTGCCAAGCTTGGCCTGTGCTGATTCCGCCGCGGACCGAAACGGTGGCCCCAGGCTGCGCGCCACATAGTCAGCGCCGATTGACAGCGCGCCGGCCTCGAGTCCCGTAAACATTAACGGTGGCAAAAAATAGCCTTCGGTGAGGGAGTAGCCCTGGCCGGGCAAGGCGACGACGGGAACTCCCGCTTCGCAGAGGGCCTGTACGTCTCGGTAGACCGTCCGCTGGCTTACCTCGAACGCGGCGGCGAGATCGCGCGCGGTACGCCGGCCATGCACTTGGAGCTGCAAGACAAGCGCGAACAGCCGATCCATGCGATTCATGCCGCTATGCTACGCCGCATTTCCGTCCGCCGCAAGCCGGAAGTGAGCCGGGCATGTGTCAGCTAGCTCACATTGCCCGCGTGACGGCAATCACAGGTGACGGGTGAGCGGCGTCATAGGGAAAAATGAGCAAAAATCATACGCTTGCCTCAGCCACAAAGATGGCGTTCGCGATCGCAGTGAAAAGGTGTACAGCACGATGCAAGCGACAGTCGCATACCAGGCGCCTCGTTGGGTCGAGACTGCTTTCGACGGCACGAATGATGGCGTGGACGAAGAGGCAAAGCGCGGCATGGGATCGAACGGGAGCGCGTTCACGAGCTTTTTTGCGAACGGGCGCGTACCCACGGTGCAGTCAACGGGCGCCGAAGATACGGTGGGCCTGTATTTACGCGAAATCGGGAAGCTCGGCATGCTTTCCGCCGTGCAGGAATATGAAGTGGCCACGTCGGTTCTCGGTACCGAGAACGGCTCGGCGGCACGCCAGCGCATGATAGAGAGTAATTTGCGCCTCGTGGTGAGCATCGCGCGCCAATACAACGGCCGCGGCGTGCCCCTCCAGGACCTGATTCAGGAGGGAAACCTGGGCCTGATACATGCGGTCGAGAAGTATGACCCTTCGCGCGGCTGCAAGTTCAGCACGTACGCGGTCTGGTGGATCCGCCAATCGATTACGCGCGCGGTCGCCTCGCAATCGCGCACGATCCGCATGCCGATTCATGTGATTGACCAGCTCCGGACCGTCACGCGTGCCCAGCATCGGATGGCCCAGGAGCTGGGTCGAGATCCGAGCGCGGCGGAGTTGGCGAAGGATCTTGGCCTGGAGCCACGAAAGGTGGCCGAAATCTTGCAGACGCCGCGCGTGACCACATCGCTGGACCTGACGGTAGGCGAAGGCGAGTCCGCGACCCACGCCGACTTTATTGTCGATGCCGGATCGCTTACGCCGAACGAGAGCGCGCTCGATCGGTTGCAACAAGAGCATGTGCGCTCGTTACTGTGCCAGCTCCGCCAGCGGGAGCGCGACGTGCTTGAGCTTCGCTATGGCCTGCGCGATGGCCGAACGCGCACACTGGAGGAAGTGGGCAAAGAGATGAAGGTTACACGCGAGCGCATTCGCCAGATCGAGATCAGGGCGTTGGTAAAGCTCCGCCGGTTCTCGCACGGTGAACGCATCACGGATTACATTAGCTGAAATTATAGGCGCGCACACCGTTGCTGCCACAGCGAATCCTGATGCCCCGCCAATAGCCGGCGGGGCATCGCCGCGTAGTGAAGAAGCGCGATCCGGGCGCCGTAACCCCGGGAGGGAGCCCGCGTCTGAAGGATTTTCCCACTCCTGATGATTGCCTGTTGACGGGCGCGGTACAGTCCCAGTAGCATACAGACCGGCGAGCCCACGGTTCTGGGAGAGCCGATCGTCAGACTTAGAAT
Source organism: Chloroflexota bacterium (assembly GCA_025450255.1). The sequence goes on from JANWHV010000019.1 coordinate 6,898, forward strand.
TCTGGCGAAATGGAGTGGTCACAGTGCCAGCGCATGTGGTACACCAAGGAGTATCGTGCGCGCCAGTCCGTTTCAACCCTGCGCTATGACGATTCGTATCCCACGGAGAGATGGCTTGAGAGGCGCGGGCGGCTTGCCCGCCCTGGTATCTGATGCATACAGCGGTAGCCCCAACCGCGAAGCATCAGGATTTCTTGCCCGTTGGTCTGAACGCGCTGCTACCGACTTCCTTCGTGCGGCATTGTGTCGTAGAGAGGTGACGATGCGACCATGAGCATTACGCGAGTCTCCGTCATTCTGCTCGTCATTTGGGTGCTAACGAGTTGGTGGATCATCGCCACGCCGATCTCGGGAGTGCTACCTGAAGCGACGAACCACGCGGGCGACATCGACATGCTCTTTAAGTTGATGTCCGTGGCCTCCGTATTGGTCTTTCTTATCGTCGAGGGCTTCCTGTTGTACTTTGCCTTGAAGTACAGGCGGCGCAAGACCGATGATCCCGAGGCGATCGGTTCCGATATCCACGGGAATACGCGGCTCGAAATCGTGTGGTCGGTCATTCCGGCCGTGTTCCTGGTGGTACTTACCGCTCTGAGCTTTAAGGTCTACACCGAGATCATCGCGCCGCATAAGAATGCGTTTATCATCAACGTCACTGCTTCTCAATTCCAGTGGAAATGCGATTACCCTGAATATAAGGTTTCCGAGGTAGGGACCTGCCACATGCCCGAGGGTGAGCAGGTAACCGTCAATTTGCACGCGACTGACGTCATTCATTCGTTTTGGGTGCCGGAATTCCGCGTTAAGCAAGACGCGGTGCCCGGATATCCCACACGGATGCACTTTGTGCCCACCAAGGTGGGAGTCTATCACCTGATATGCTCGGAGTTTTGTGGTTACGCGCACTACGATATGATCGCTAAGCTGACCGTGCTGTCACAGACCGACTTCAAGGCATGGGCAAAGGCACAGCAAGCGAGCGCGCAAGGGCCAATCGGAACTGTCTCGTTCAAGACTGGCGTCCAGGCAATATTTACCGCGCATTGCAGTGCTTGCCATATCGCGAATAAACTTGGCGGCTTAAGCCTGGGAAGTTATAACGGATTGACCTCGGGCGGAAACGCGCCGGGCGTGCCGCCCGGCTCAATCGTCAAGGCCGGGGACTCCAAGGGTAGCACGCTCTGGAAGATTATCCAGCCGGGAACCGGCCAACCCGGAGGCGCCAGAATGCCGTTGGGTGGTCCATATCTGTCCCCGCACGAGATTGACACCATCGCCGCTTGGATCGATCAAGGCGCGAAGGACAACTAAGATTAGCTCCCGCTAGGTTCCTATTCGACAAGGTCAGGGTTCAGGAGGGTTCGCATGGCGACGGCGGCAATAGGGGTGGACTCCCACCACGACGCGCACGCCCACGGCGGCTCGCAGTCGTGGATCAAGCGGAATATATTGAGCACCGATCACAAGGTAATCGGGCTCAACTACATGTACACGTCTCTTGTCTTCTTCATCATCGCGGGTCTATTCGCGGAGGTGATGCGCCTGAATCTTGCCCAGCCCGGCAGCAAGGTCGTCTCGCCTGACGTGTTCAACCAATTGTCGACGGTACACGGGTCGGCGATGATCTTCTTGTTTACCATCCCGATGCTGTTCAGCGGCTTTGGCAACTACTTGATGCCGTTGATGATTGGCGCGGGCGACGTCGCCTTCCCGCGGCTGAATCTCTTCAGTTATCTGATATTCCCGCCGGCCGGAATAATAATGTTCGCGGGATTCCTATTTGGCGGAGCGGCGCAGGCCGGCTGGACTTCTTACCCGCCGATCAGCACGCAGACTCCCTTCGGTCTTACACATGATTACGGTCAAATTTGCTGGCTTATCGCGGTTATTGGGGCCGGCGTATCCTCGACCGCAACCTCGATCAATTTCCTGGTCACCATGCTGAATATGCGCACCAAGGGCCTATCATTTCACCGCATGCCACTCTTCCTCTGGTCGCTGTTAGTAACGGTAATTCTCACGCTGGTGGTTACGCCGGCGCTGGCGGGCGGGCTGACGGTGCAGTTGTTGCAAATCCTCTTTGGCATCCCATTTTTCATGCCGGGCAAGGGCGGTAACGTGCTGCTCTGGCAGCATATGTTCTGGTTCTATTCGCATCCGGCGGTCTATATTATGATTTTGCCGGGCATGGGGCTTGTGTCCGAGATAATCCCGATTTTCTCGCGGAAGCCAATCTTTGGCTACAAGGCGATCGCCTATTCAAGCGCGGCGATTGGCGTACTCTCGTTTATGGTGTGGGCGCACCACATGTTTACGAGCGGCGTCCAGCCATGGCTCGAAGTCTATTTCATGATCATGACCATGATCATTGCCATACCGACCGGCATCAAGGTGTTCAGTTGGGTGGCGACGATGTTCGAGGGGAAAGTTCGGCTAGACGCGCCACTGCTCTTCGCACTGGGCTTTGTCTCAACCTTCACGCTTGGCGGCATCACCGGGATCTTCCTGGCGTCGGTGCCCGTCGATCTGCACGAGCACGGCAGTTATTTCCTTGTGGCGCACCTGCACTACGTGTTGTTCGGTGGGAGCGTGTTCGCCATCTTCTCCGGCCTCTATATGTGGTTTCCGAAGATGACTGGTCGCATGCTGAACGAGAAGCTAAGCAAGCTGCATTTTTGGCTGATGTACATCAGCTTTAACGTGACGTTCTTTCCCATGCACATCGTCGGCTTGCTTGGCATGCCGCGCAGGGTGGCGAGCTACGATCCGCAGTTTGGGACATGGAACCTGTTCATCAGCCTTTCGGCGTTCGTGCTTGGCGCGTCGTTCCTGGTGTTCTTCTATAACGCGGCAACGAGCCTTGTAAAAGGTGAGAAGGCTCCGCCTAACCCATGGGGCGGCCGGTCGCTGGAATGGACGGTGCCGTCACCCCCTGGACACGGTAACTTCGCGGTTGAGCCAGTGGTGACGCACGGACCATATGACTTCAGCCGGCCTGCTGATTGGTTTGGCCCGCGGACAGACGAGGCCGCTGACGCCCATCACTAGACTCCGCTTGTGATTCCAGGAAGGATGGCAGATGAGCGCGACAAGCCCGGCGCTTCCGGTTAAGCACAAGGTAAATACAAATACGGGCCTGAGTAACGGGCTCCTCGGCGTCATGTGCTTCCTGACGTCCGAGATGGCGCTGTTCGGCAGCCTCATTTTCATGTACCTGTACGTGCGCCGAGCGTCTCCGCTCTGGCCGCCGGCCGGTTTCAAGGACTTCGGCTGGCAACTGCCAACGGTAAATACGGTGATTCTTCTCAGCAGTGGCGTCACCATGCACTTCGCGTTCCAGGCACTGCGGCGCGGCGACGTGCGCCGCATGCTCACACTGCTGGTGCTCACCATCGCGCTTGGCGTGACGTTTCTTGGCGGTCAGGTCTACGAATATAACAACCTGATCAATGATGAACATCTGACCATGGCCAAGAACATCTATGGAGCCACGTTCTTCATGCTGACTGGCCTCCACGGTATCCACGTGACCGGCGGCGCGATTTTCCTGTTCATAATCTTATTCGGTACGGTTCGCGGGAAATACACGAAGGACAACACGATGGTCCCGCACGCGGCTACGCTGTATTGGCACTTCGTCGATGCCGTGTGGGTCGTGCTGTTCGCGCTCTTCTATCTGACGGTACCATGAAAGATGAGCCCGCCTCCAGCCGCCGTCGTACCGTTCATGACGCGTGGCTTTTGCCCCGCTATGGTGATGGCCGGCGATTCCGGCAAATTGCACATTCGGCGCCACGGGCGATGCGCGAATCTCGGCGCCAGCGTTAGGGACAATAGGTGAGGACAGTACACTCGGCGATTTCGATAACCGAGCCGCCGTCACATTCCCCAGCCGCCGCATTGACCGCCGTGCCCGGTGGGACTACGGGACACGCCTCACGGTCGGTTTTCTCGGATTATTTTACGCTAGTCAAACCTCGCATCATGGTCCTCCTGCTTATTACCACGCTGGCGTCAGCGCTTATCGCGGCCAGCACGCGGTCGATCGACGGCGCGGAAATAATCAGGCTCGTGGTCCTCACGTTGCTCGGCGGCGCGCTTGCCTCGGGCGGGGCAAGCGCTCTCAACCACTATCTGGACCGTGACATAGATGGGCTGATGGCCCGGACCAAGAACCGCCCATTACCATCCGGCAGGCTGCAGCCGAAACCGGTGCTGGCCTTTGGCCTGGTGCTCAGCGTCCTGTCCGTGGTCGTATTCGGCGTTGGCGTCAATATACTCAGCGCCGCGCTTGCCCTGGGCGGAAATCTATTTTATGTCGTGGTATATACAGGATATTTGAAGCGCCATACGCCCCAGAACATCGTCATCGGCGGCATCGCCGGCGCGATCCCGCCGCTCGTGGGTTGGGCGGCGGTGAAGAACGACGTCGAGCTGCCCGGCGTCCTTCTCTTCATCATTATCACGCTGTGGACGCCGCCACATTTCTGGTCGCTATCGTTGCTGACCCGTCGCGATTACTCACGCGCCGGTATTCCGATGCTGCCCGTGGTGCGGGGGTTGGACAGGACATGTTGGAACATCGTGGTATACACGTTTTTACTTGTCGCCTCTACCCTGCTTTTATACCCAGCAGGCGCGATGGGACGTTTCTACCTCGTGGTTGCCGTGGTGCTCGGGGGCGCGTTTATCGCCCAGGCCGTGCTGCTGCTGCGCGACGGCTCGCAGATTCGCGCAAAGGGTCTTTTCGTATTCTCGAACATGTACCTGGCGCTGCTGTTCGCGAGTATGGTGGCCGACCGCATCGTCGCTCTCGCCTGAGATCGTCTCGTCCCTGGGCTCAATTCCTCACTCTTGCGGTGACGTATGTTCGACGCCGTCTTGAATCCACTGAATCAATGGCCGAACCACAAGCGGATCGAGAACAATCAATAGCGCGGCCACCAATTCCATGGCGACTTCCGACGGCACGGGGACAACGAGCGCGCCGCCCTGCAGCGCGGGAAGGGAAAGACTATCCATGCCCTGAATGCGCGCAAGCTCGCCTACAAGCGAGATCAGCAGCGCGCCACTGTAAAACAGGCCACGCGTTCCCTGCAACCAATCGCGCTGGTCGTCCCTGTACACCGTCAGCCAGATATTGGTGATGCTGATTATGCCGAAATACGCCCCAGCAGCCAGGACTTGGGCCGAGATAACCGGAAACATCAGGGCGATAGCGAGGCATGCGAGCAGCGATATGCCGGACGCAACACCGATCGTGGTCGGCACTTTTCGTGAGGCGGCGGCGGACACGCGCTGCAGCGTGGTACACAGCGGACGGCCGCACCGAAAACACACGGTCGTACCCGATGGGTGCAGGAGAGTGCAACGCGAACAAACCATGGTGGAGTATCCTGGCATTCGTGGATGTACCTATCGCAGCATACCAGTCGAGAACGGCTTGATCAATGCCGTGCTTCCGTTGACCAAGGTAGGCTGGCCCCGAGAGCGAGCGGAAACATGGGCGGGCGACAACGACGAATGAAATGGTACAGAAGCGGCTTCCGAACCGCATCTACCGGCCAGGTGGCCGTGGCGTCGAAATCGGCCCACGCGGCCAAACGCGCGCCATGGCTCATAATTGCCGTGCTGTTGATTGTCATCGCGGCTGCGTCGTTCATTCTTCGTCCCGCGAATACTTCGGACACAAGCACGTCAATCCTACCCGGTCTCAAATTGGGCGAGGCAGCGCCGGCTTTCCATTTACGGGACCTCAAAGGAAACAGCGTCAGCCTCGGCGATTACCGGGGCAGATGGCTGCTGCTCAATTTCTGGGGAGTTACGTGCGTGCCCTGCAAGTCTGAGATGCCCGCCCTCGAGGCAGCGTATCAGAAGGTCAGTGGCCCAAGCGGCGGCGCCAATCGCCCGGAAATCCTGGGCATCGACGGCAATCTTGACTCCGTAAGCGCGGTTAAGAACTTTCTTCGCGGCACACACGTCACATATCCCGTGGCGGTCGACACACTTTTGAGCACGGTTATCGCCTACCACGTCGGCGGCATACCCACCTCCGTGCTGGTTGATCCTGGTGGAAAAATGCGCTACATGCACGTCGGCCCGTTGACCGAATCCGAGATTGAGCGCGCGCTTCGCGGCGATGCGCGCGCATGACACGGGACGAGGTCGGACTGTCCACCCTCCAGCACTATGGCATAGAGATCCGGGAGGCCGACAATCCCGGCGCATGGACGACTCGGCTGCGCACCGGACTCGCAACCCTGGTATCCGAGCACGATGATGACCCAATGGCCGGCCTCGATGTTCTGTCCTTGCTGTGCCCCGGCGGCCGGCTGGCCGCGGGACTGAGTGAGCAAGACCTGTGGGCGCGGCTGTTGTTGCGTTCGGGCGCCGTCGAGGAAGCGATTGCCGCGACATTGGACCGCCAGCAGGTACGAGACTCGTGGATTCCCAGGATCATCCGTCTGGAGGCTCTGTTGGCGCTTCCGGATATTGACTCCGGGCAGCGCGCCGTTTCCGAGATCCGCGAGATCCATGGCGACGATTCGGTTGTCGCGGCCAACGCCATGGGCACTATCGCCCTGGCTGAGGGTCGCGTTGCCGACGCGGAGGCACTCTTTCAGTTGGCGCTGGCGAAGCGCCCAGACAACATACCCGCCTTGCGCGGACGGGCTCTGGCGCTGCGTGCGTTAGGTGACGTCGACGGGGCAAACAGCGTAATGGTCGACGTCTTACACGTGGCGAACGCGGAAGCCAAGCCACGGTTGATCCGGGACTGCATGATGCTCCAATTGGAACCCGCCGGCCCGGCCGGTTCACACGGACTTGGCGCGGAGCTAAGGGCCTCACTCGAAGCGCTGGCCGCGCGATTGCGTGACGAGCTTGACGGGACACGGGTTGCGGCGTCCAGGAGTGGCCGGGTGAGAATACCCGATCCCGTC
>JANWHV010000020.1 GCA_025450255.1 Chloroflexota bacterium
CGAGTTTGCCTGGAGCGGAGTCGTACGCGCGCATCATGGCAGTACAGGAAGGCGCGACAGACGGCTCTACCTTCAGTTGGCCCGAGGTTATGGAAGCACTATCGATGCTGGAAGCGCTCTACCCCCCCGCGCCTTGCCGGCGGTGTACGGCTGGCTGCCCACCGCCACCTATACGGTGCTGATTCGCACGCCGGAGCAGGAGATGATCCCCTGTGGGACGTTAGCCGAACTACGGGCGCATCTGTGGGAGCAGAGCGCAAATGGCTAATCACACGGATCGCCGGCGTACCCGCCGCCGATCTGGTCATTGACGAACCGCGGCAAATTGCCGAGAAATAGATCCGGTGGATACAGAACCCGGAGAAGGATACGACGGGGTACGTCTACCTTGAGCACCGCATCGACCTGGAGAAAGGCGTCCACCAGGAACTATTACACGACTTTACGTCCCGCGCCTATTACGGCGCGCTGAACTTCTGGAAGTGGGCGCACGGAGAGAAAGGGCTCTAATATGGATCTGGTCTACGGCGATCTCGCCGGCAATCTGGTGTTCATGCCGTTGTCGAAAGCGCATGCCCTCTACGGCATCCAGCTTGCCCTGGCGTCCTGCAAGACCTGGGGCGAACTGAAACTGGCTCTTCCCGTGGATCTCTATCGCGGCCTGGCGGTGCGCTACTGCGCGGATGCTGAACTCGACGATGAGGACGACGGCGAAGTCCCGCCTGACACCTGGGACAATGACGAAGCCGATCCGCTCCTGGCATGGGAGCCGGAGCCCACTACCTCGCTCGACTACTTCGAGGGTCTGATTGCCGACGGTGATTTCCCCGATTGGCCCGAGCATGACGCGCTGCGCTGGATGCCGAAGGAGGTGCAAGAGCAGTTCGGCACGGTGGATGCCTCGACGCTCAACGGTGATTACCTGGAACTGGCGCCCAAAGACGAGGCCGCGATCGTCGCCGCGCTCAAGAAGCACGGCTATGTGTGCATGCGCGATGACGAACTGGTGCGTCACGCCCGTGGACTATGAGCGAGCGGCAGGGAGAAGAACGTTAAGCCCGCGACTCGCCTGTAGTACAATTATCCCACCGAATCGTAGTCACATGTGCCGACATGCGCGGGCGCGGAATTGAGTTCGGCATGGACCGCGGCCCGCGCCGCCCGTCCAGGCCAGGCAGGAAGAGTGCGCGAATGATCACAGCTTCAACCGGCCGTAAGGCATCCCATGCGCAAAGCTCCAGCGTCCGCGTTGACAGCGGCACCCGCGACACCCTGGCGCGTCTGGCGAAGGAGGCTCGGCAGCCGATGCAGTATATACTCGCGGAGGCCGTCGAGGACTATCGGCGGCGCCGGATCATGGAGCGGACCAACGCGGCGTACGCGGCGCTACGCGCCGACCCCGAGGCATGGCACGAAGAACTGGAAGAGCGTGAAATATGGGATCGCGCCCTGATGGATGGACTGGAGGATGAATGATCCGCTCCGGCCGTCGTATGGCGAAATATGGCGGATCGACTTCGATCCGACGCAAGGACACGAACAGGCTGGCGTGCGGCCCGGTCTTGTGATCTCCAATGACGCGTTCAATCATGGTCCGGCTCGGATGGTCATCGTGCTGCCTATCACCACACGGTTCCGGAATATCCCTATCCACGTGCGCGTCGATCCGCCTGAAGGCGGCCTCCCTGCCGTGAGCTACGTCAAGTGCGAGGACGTTCGCGCCGTGAGCACCGGGCGGCTCAAGCGCCGCCATGGGGTCGTATCCGCCAAGATTATGGAAGAAGTAGCCGATAGCTTGCGAATCCTGCTCAATCTGTGAAGCGGCAATCGACCGCAACGATTGACAAAAGTGTCAGTCCTGTTATGTGGTCCGCATACGCGCTGGGTTGCAAGGCCGTGGAGGCGGTGTAATGACCGTGACTATTCCGCGGACGCCGCGGTGGGCGGAAGCTGACCGTTGGCCGCGGGCATGATGAGAGCGCCGAACCGGGCCGGGTTGGTTATTGCACTTCGGTAATCCGCCCGTCCGTGGATGGCGCGATGGCGCCGGCTTTGTGGACCGCATCCAGCACCACGGTGGCCAGCAATGGCCCACCATTGGGCGTAATGATCACCTGGCCGCCCGCCAGCGCGGTATAGCCGTCGCCGCCGCCAAGCATGTAGTCGTTGGTCGCGACCGTATAGATCTGGGTTGCTGAGAGCGGCTGCCCATTGATGGTCACCGTGAGGATGCGCGCGCCCACCGGCCGGTGCCGGCTCCAGGTAAAGCGCAGGCCCGAGACCTGTGGGAAGCGCCCTGCTCCGGCCTCTACCTGGCTTACCCCGTTCTCCAGCGCCGCCTTGAGCGCCGCGCCGGTGATCTTCACGCTGACCAGCGCGTTGCCGAAGGGGAGGAAAGCGATGATCGCCTTGCGGGTAATCGGCCCCGCCGGATACACCGCGTCGGTGCGGATGCCGCCGCCGTTCATCAGCGCCACATCCGTCCCGGCATATGCGCGCATGGCATCGGCGATAAGATCGCCCAGTGGGCTCTCCTTCTGCCGTACCGTGATCTCACGCGCATCGAGCGGCACGGTGGTGTGGCCAATTACCACGTTAAACTGCGCGCTCAACCGGGACTCGTAGCTCTTGACCAGGGCCGCCATGGCCGGGTCTGGCGTAGCACTGCTCGGGTCGATCAGGTAGTCGCGCTCCACCATGGACCGCACGCGCCCGCCTGGCCCCACCGCAACGGTGGTGACGCCCAGGTAATGCGCGTCGGATTCCGATTTGGTAATCAAGGTGTGGCCGACCGTGGCTTGCTGGAGCAGATGGTCGTGGCCGCCGACGACCAGATCGATACGCGGCACGGCGGCGGCCAGGTTGACGTCGTCAAGCATGTCCTCGTGGGTCACGGCCACGATTACCGTGGCCCCCTGCCCGAGGAGATGCGCCACGGCGGCGCGCGCCGCGGCAATCACGGGCTCTATAGTCAGTTCCTTGCCGGGGCTGGAGATGGCGTACGTTTCCTGGGTCAGCAAGCCCAACAGTCCGACCGTGACCCCATGCACGTGGACCAGCTTGGTGGCGACGGCGCCAGGGAACGGTGCGCCGGTCGCGGTGACGACGACGTTGCTGGAAAGCCAGGGGAAGCCGGAGATGGCGATGCGCCGCGCGAGATATGGGTCACCATGGTCAAATTCGTGATTGCCGAAGGTTGCCGCCGTGAGGTGCAGCTTGTTGAGCGCGCCGATCATCTGATTGCTCATGAAGACCGATGATTCCACGGAGGGCGAGAGCAGGTCCCCGGCAAAGAGTAGCAGCGAGCGTGGGTCCTGCTGGCGGATCTGGTCCACCTGGCCGGCGAGGTAGTCCATGCCGCCAAAGTTGCCGGTGGGAGTCAATTCGTAGTCATCGTTAAAGTGCATGATCGTCAGCGTGGTCGTCGCCGGCTGGCCGGCGGCCAGCACGCGCGGTCCCTGCTCCACGGCGCTCAGCGAAACAAGCAGCGCGAGCACGCTGCCTACCGCTGCGATGGTCCTGCTTCTCCTGGATGCTTTCTCGCGGAAAGTCGCGGCCACGAAGCTCTCTCCTTTGCTGATGCGAACGCCACTTCGGTAATCATTAGTATAGGCGATTGCGTAGGCCATCGCCGGCGACGCGAGTGGATCGGCGGTATCATGGACCAGACCCAGTAGCGCGGTATCCTTGTATGGATGATGCAGCCGCGCATTCTGGTGGTGGATGACGAGCCGGCGATCCAGCGCACGCTGCGCGCGAACCTCGTCGCCCGCGGCTACGAGGTGAGCACGGCGGATACGGGCGAGGACGCGCTCCGCCACGCCGAGGCGCGCATGCCGGATTTGCTGATCCTCGACTTGATGCTCCCCGGCATCTCCGGGCTCGACGTGTGCCGGCGCGTGCGCGGCATGGCGCGCATCCCCATCCTCGTGCTCTCGGCCCGCGGCGAGGAGAGCACCAAGGTGCAGGCTCTGGACGCGGGCGCCGATGATTATCTGACCAAGCCATTCGGCATGGATGAGCTGCTCGCCCGCGTGCGCGCCCTCTTGCGCCGCCCAGTGGCCGATCCCTATCCCGATGGGCCGCTCACCACCGGCTTGCTCGCCCTGGATCCCGAAGCCCACGAAATACGCCTGGCCGGGAAGCGCCTCGATCTGACGCCGCGCGAGTTCGACGTGCTGGCGTATCTCATGCGCCACGCCAACAAGGTGGTCACCCATCGCCTGCTCCTGACACAGGTCTGGGGACCGCAATACGAGGCCGACACGCAGTATCTCCGCGTGTTCATCAACCGCCTGCGCCGCAAGGTCGAGCCCGACCCCACGCATCCCCGCATCGTGGTCACCGATCCCGGCGTGGGTTACCGCCTGGTGGCGCCGGCGGCGGATTGAGCGGTCGCGCCTCGTTTGTACGCGTTTATACGTTTGTTATGCCGCTGGGTCCATTGGTTATATCCCGTTTATTCCCTCCGTCCCACCCCCATGCCTACGCTGAAGCGTGGGATCGAAGGCCCCGTCTGTCACCACCGCTCCGCGCGGTGCTGCATCGCCTGAAGATCCGTATTGCCGGCGTGGTGCTCCGTAGCCGCGTGGTAGCCGGTGCTCCGGCCAGTACAGCCGGATATATGTGCCGCGCGGAGCGCACCCCGGAGACATGCCATGACGCAGAACGCAGCGAGCGAAGAATCGCGGATCGAGGCTCTGCGCGCCGCTGGGCAGGACTGGCCGGACGGCACGGAGGCGCGGAACGGCCGCGCCGGCGCGAGCGCCGACCTGGTCAGCATCACATCTGTTGCCGGTACGCACATCGGCGATACGTACGTGCGGGTGGTGCGTACCGGCCGTGGCTCCTTCCGCCCTACCGGCCCCGGCGCGGTGCGCGCCACCGCGGCGGTGCCACGGGCGCGCGGGCCGCTTGGTCGCTTGATTTTCGCCGCCAAGGAACGGGTGGTGGGCGACCCGCTGGCCAACGAGCAGGCGTCACACGAGCGGTTGACGAAGGTAAAGGCGCTGGCCGTGCTTTCCTCCGATGCCATCAGCTCCGTCGCCTATGCCACGGGCGCCATGCTCTCGGTGCTGCTGGTGGCTGGCACGGGCCGCTTCAATGTGTCGCTCGGTATCGGCGCCGCCATCGCCGCGCTGTTTGCCATCGTGATCCTCTCGTATCGGCAGACGGTCAGGGCCTATCCCCGCGGCGGCGGCTCCTACATCGTGGCCAGCGACAATCTGGGCAGCTTTTTCGGCCTGATCGCCGGTTCGTCCCTGATGATCGATTACGTGCTGACCGTCGCCGTCAGCATCACGCAGGGCGTGGCTAACCTGGTCTCCCTGGCGCCCAGCCTGGCGCCTTTCACCTTGCTCTTCGATCTCGTGGCCATCGCCCTGCTGCTGTTCGGCAACCTGCGCGGCATCCGTGAATCGGGCACGATCTTTATGCTGCCGTCGTATCTCTTTATCGTGTTCGTCTACGGCATGATCGTGGTCGGCACGGTGCATTTCCTGGCGAACGGCATGCACGTCATGGCGCCGCATTATCTGCCCGGCGTTTCGCCGGTGAGGGCCACGGAGGCGCTCGGGCTGTTCCTGATCCTGCGCGCCTTCGCCGGCGGCTGCACGGCGCTGACCGGGGTGGAGGCGATCTCCGACGGCGTGCCCGCGTTCAAAGCGCCGGAGTGGCGGAACGCCCGCACCACGCTCACCACGCTCGGCGTGCTGGCGATCACCATGTTCGGCGGCATCACCCTGCTGGTACACGCCTATGGCCTGGTGCCCAATGCCGGCGACGGCGTGCCGACTCTCATCTCGCAGCTCAACAGCACGACGCTCGGAAACGGCATCGGCTTCTACTACGGGCAGATCGTCACCGCGCTGATCCTGTTGCTGGCCGCGAACACCGCGTTTTCGGACTTCCCGCGCCTGGCCTTCTTCATGGCCCGCGACGGCTTCCTGCCGCACCAGTTCACGCACAAAGGCGATCGCCTCTCCTACTCCAATGGCATCCTGATCCTGACGGCGCTGGCGACCGTGCTGGTGTTCCGCTATTGGTCCGACACCAGCCAGTTGTTCAACCTCTACGTGATCGGCGTGTTCGCCTCGTTCACGCTCTCGCAGTCGGGCATGGTGCGCCGCTGGTGGACTAGGCGCGAGCTTGGCTGGAAGAAGGGCATGGCGATCAACGGTACGGGCGCCACGGTCACCTTCGTGGTGCTGTGCATCACCGCCTATACCAAATTCCTCTCCGGCGCCTGGCTGGTGGTGATGATGGTGCCGTTGATGGTCACCGCGTTCTTCCGCATCCGCGCCCATTACCGGCACTCCGGCGAAGCGCTGCGGCCGCGGCCGGTTCTGGCGCCTTCCGAGACGCGGCACACCGTCGTGGTGTCCGCGTTGGCGGGCCAGGAGGCGTTGGGCCGCTGTCTCGCCTACGCGCGCACCCTCCGCGCGGCACGGCTCCTGGTGGTTGGTACGATAGCGCCGGAGATCGATTTCATCCATGTGGGCGATCGGTGCGCCACCGTCGAATACATGCCGGCCGCCACGCTCGGCGAGATGGCCGCCGTGCTTGCCGCGGTGGCGGCGGCGCGTATCCGCGGCGAAAAGGATCCGGTAACCGTGGTGTTGCCCGCGCCGGCGCCCACGCCGTGGGCGTCGTTCAGCCAATGGCGCCTGCGCGCGCGGTTGGTGCGCCGCGAGGGCGTCGCGGTGGCCCAGGTCGCGCCGGGGCTTGACACGGCCGGCGTGGCGACACGCCACACGTCGCTGATCTCCATCGCCTCGCTCAACGCGGCGGCGCTGACGGCGCTGAACTATTGCGGATCGCTGCTGCGCGGCCGCGTGCTTGGCGTACACGTGGTGGCGGACGAAGACCAGGAGCAAGCGCGTCGCGATTGGGATGCCTGGGGCAATCATTTTCCCTTGATCAACATCGACTCGCCGTACCGCGCCATCGTGGCGCCGCTCCGCGCCTACATCGATGCCCTGTCGGAGCGCGGGGACGGCGAGACCATTACCCTGGTGCTGCCCCTGGTGTTCGCGCCGGGCTTGCTCAGCCGCATCCTGCACAACCATACGGCCAATCGCCTGCGCGGGCTGCTGCTCAAGCGCCCCAACACCGTGGTGATCAGCATCCCCCATCGCATCCCATGAGCACCATCGAAGAGCCCCGCCCCACCGCGACACCAACCCGCCTGGCCGCGCCCGGCAACGTCCTGGCCGTGCTCGATGGCGCGCTTGACGATGGGGTCGTAACCCTTGCCCTGGCGCTGGCCCGTGAGTCGGCGGTGCTGGTCGATCTGTTGCTGCTGGTCGAAGTGCCGATCGGCCTGCCCATGGCGTCATACGGCGAGTGGCTGCTAGCGCATAACTGCTCCGCGTCTCTGCCGGCCGCCGAGCAATTGTGCGGCACACTGCTGGGCGATTCCGCCATTCAGTTGTGCCGGAGCATCGGACCGGCACTGGTGGACGAAGTACGGGCGCGGCAGGCGTCGAGCCTGGTGATCGGCGCGCCCGCCCATGGCTGGTGGACGCACCGCCGCGCCCGGCGCGGCATCGCCTACGCGCAGGCACGCTCCGGCTGCCGCGTCTACGTGCTCGGCATGCCGGCCCGACCGGCGGCATACCCGGCGCCGAGATGGCGGCACATCTTCGGGTAACCGCGGCATATCCTGGCGCGCTATGCCGGTCGTCATCACCTGTCCAATGCCGCGATTGGTTGCGCGGTTCGATTCATCTTCCTGCTCCCCAGTTTGTACCGCCGCGTCCCAGATAGGGAAGTGTGAGAACACTGTGAAAATCCCGCCAACCATCCCGACTGTCTGGGACACCGGCCCCATGCAATCGGGACACCGGGCAGCGTAGGCTATGGCTGCTGGAATCAGCGGCGTTACCGCTGGCAGCATCGAGAGGAAAGGATCCGAATCATGTCTCGCGTAGCCGTCGCCCGCGCCGCTCGTCACACCCTGGTCGTCTCGCTCGTACTGGTCGCCCTGGCCGCCACGGCGCCATCACCTATCGCCCACGCCGCGCCGGCGCGGGCGGTCCCGCGCGCCATCACCATCAATTCCTCCCATGTCTCGTTCCCCAAAACCATCGCCGCCGGCCTGCTCGCCGTGCGCCTGGTGGCGGGCGCCGGTAGTCCCCTGGATGCCGGCTTCGCCAGAATCAACCCCGGGTCCACCATGGCCGACGTGGGGGCTGCCAGCGCCAGCGGCGATATGGCGCGCCTGTCGCGATTCGTCACCTTTCTGGGCGGCGTGGGCGTGCCCGCGCCAGGCGCCCCCCCCGCGATCGAAGAACAGCGCCCCCCCCCCAAAAAATGACAGCACAAAAACCCATGCGACCCCGAAACCGGGTACCACATACATTTTAAC